>JBEPXU010000285.1:0-3090 GCA_041641735.1 Ectothiorhodospiraceae bacterium | reverse complement strand
GGAGACGCCCACCTGGCGTCACCTCGAAGAGATGGTGCGCCAGCTGCTGGACGCCTACGGCTACCACGAGATTCGTATGCCGATCGTGGAGAAGACCGATCTTTTCAAGCGCTCCATCGGCGAGGTGACCGACATCGTTGAGAAGGAGATGTACACTTTCGAGGATCGTAACGGCGACATGCTGACCCTGCGACCGGAGGGGACTGCCGGTTGCGTACGTGCCGGGATCCAGAACGGTTTGTTGCATAACCAGGTGCAGCGCCTGTGGTATCGCGGCCCGATGTTCCGCCACGAGCGGCCGCAAAAGGGACGTTATCGTCAGTTCCACCAAATCGGTGTTGAGGTGTTCGGTCTGGAAGGGCCGGATATCGATGCCGAGCATATCCTGATGACCGCCCGTCTATGGAAGATGTTGGGGTTGGCCGATTCGGTGGAACTGCAGATCAACTCCCTGGGTTCGGTGGCATCACGTGCCGCCTATCGCGCCATGCTGGTCGAGTATCTGTGGAAGCATGTGGATGATCTGGATGAGGATAGCCGTCGTCGGCTGGATTCCAATCCCCTGCGTATCCTCGACAGTAAGAACCCGGAGATGCGCGGAATCATTGAGGCAGCTCCCAAATTGAATGAGCACCTGGATGAGGAGTCGCAGGCGCATTTTGATACCCTGTGCGCCATTCTGGACGATGCCGGTATTACCTATACGGTCAATCCCTGCCTGGTTCGCGGTCTGGACTATTATGGCAAGACCGTGTTTGAGTGGATAACCAACAAGCTGGGCGCGCAGGGAACAGTCTGTGCCGGTGGCCGTTTTGACGGGCTGGTCGAACAACTTGGCGGGAGGCATACCCCCGCTGTGGGATTTGCCATGGGCGTCGAACGTCTGGTCAGCCTGCTTGAGGCCGAGCATGTGCCTGAAGAGCACTACCGCCCCCATGCCTATCTGGTGCAGGTCGGGGAAAAGGCACAGCGCCGGGGGTTGTTGCTGGCTGAAGCGTTGCGCGATGCGCTGCCACTTCTGCGTATCGAGGTTCACTGCGGCGGTGGCAGTTTCAAGAGCCAGTTTAAAAAGGCGGACAAGAGTGGTGCACCACTGGCCCTGATCCTCGGCGATGAGGAGGTGGCCAATGGCACGTTGGGTATCAAGTTCCTGCGAGAGGAGGGTGAGCAAAAGCTGCTGTCCCAGCAGGATGCCATCGATTACCTGGCCGGATATCTGATCCATTCAGCCGGTTAGACACTATAAAGCAACAGGAACAATTAGGAGCGAGGGGTGGAATTATACAACTCTGAACAGGAACAGGTTGAAGCAATCAAGGCATGGTGGGATAAAAACGGCAAGACCGTTATCGCTGCCATCGTCGTGGTACTACTGGCTGTACTGGGGTGGAAAACCTGGATGGGACAACAGCAGCAGCGTGCTGAGCATGCCTCGGCCGGCTACCAGAAGATGATGGATGTGATGGCCTCCAATCCCGATGCGGCCATGGAGGCCGGGCGCCAGATCGTTGGCGAGTATCCTGATACCGTGTATGCGGCGATGGCCTCACTGGCGATGGGGCGCATCGCTGTGGAAAAGGGTGATCTGGACACTGCCGCTGCACAGCTGATGGCAGTGCCCAAGCAGACCGAGCAGAAGGAACTGGTGTTGCTGGCCCGCCTGCGTCTGTCGCAGGTGCTGCTGGCGCAGGGTAAGACAGATGAAGCACTCGCCCAGCTTGAGGGCGACGAGTCCGGACTGATGCAGGCTGAGTTTTCCGAGCAGCGTGGTGACATCCTGCTGGCAAAGGGCGACAAGGCCGGTGCACGGGATGCCTACACCAATGCCCTGACCGGCTACAGTGAAGTGCCTGCCAAGCGTGAGTTGGTTCAACTCAAACTGAACGACCTGGCGGAGAGCAAGAGCGAGTGAAGTCCCTTTTTGTCTTAATCCCGCTGCTGTTGCTGGCCGGTTGCACGAGTTCTATCGATCCGCTGGAGCCGCCTGCAGAACTGACCACCATTGTCTCGCCCCAGCTTGATGTTACTCACCATTGGGTTCAGCAACTGGGTAAGGGCAGCGGGAAGCAGTACCTGAAACTCGCCCCCTATGTCGACGGCGAGCGGGTGTTTGCCGCAAATCATACCGGTCTGGTCGAGGCCTTTGCCGGTAATGACGGTAGCCGTTTGTGGCAGGTGGCGCTCGGCTCCGTCATTAATGCCGGTCCTGGAGACGGCGACGAGCTGTTGCTGTTCGGTGGGGATGCCGAGGTGATTGCCCTAAGCAAGAGCGACGGTCAGGTTGTCTGGCGCACCCCGGTCAGCAGCGAGGTTCTGAGTATTCCGCAACGCCAGGAAAACGTGGTCGTGGCGCACTGCGTTGACGGTAATGTCGTGGCACTGGATGCAAAGAGTGGCGAACTGCTTTGGCAACACAGGGAGTCGGTACCAACACTGAGTTTGCGTGGCAGCAGTGACCCCTACCTGCTTAGCGATGCGGCCCTGATTGGGACGGCAAACGGTAAGGTCATCGCGCTCAGCATGAGGGATGGTCATCTGATCTGGGATACGGTTATCGCAGAGGCGCGAGGCCGGACTGAGCTGGAGCGTATGGTTGATGTCGACGCAGAAATGGCGGTATCAGACGGTGTTGTCTATGCCTCCAGTTATCAGGGGAACCTGGCGGCTATCGCCCTGGCAACCGGTCGGATGCTTTGGAACCGGGATATCGCCTCATCCAGCGGCATCACCCTCGACCGTGAATACCTCTATGTGACGGATATCAATGGGGATATCTGGTCACTGTCGCGGCGTAACGGCGGCACCATGTGGAAGCAGGATATTTTGCATCGGCGCTCGCTCAGTGCTCCCGTTCAGCAGGGAAAATACCTTATTGTCGGTGACTTTGACGGCTATTTACACTGGCTGGACAAGCAGGATGGAACGCTTGTGGCCCGCAAGCGTGTCCAGAACTGGGATGCCTATTGGCCTATCAAGAACCCGGAAGATGAGATGAATCCTGACTACAAAGAAGATCGCGCCATACTGTTGCCCCCCGCTGTTGAGGGAAGGAACGTCTTTGGCCTGGATAAACGGGGAGTCCTGGATACC
>JBEPXU010000284.1:0-3093 GCA_041641735.1 Ectothiorhodospiraceae bacterium | reverse complement strand
CTGCAGAAGTGCCTCGCGGTGAGATTTTGATGCGTATGCGTGATGCGGCGGGTGAGGTGATTTCACCCATGTCCTTTATCCCCGCAGCTGAGCGCTATAATTTGATGCCCACGATCGACCGCTGGGTAGTCCGTTCCGCCCTTGGCAAGCTGCGTGAGGCACAAGGGCCGGCAGAAGCGCCGCCTTTCCGTTGCACGATCAATCTCTCAGGGCAGTCACTGACGGATGAACACTTTCTCGATTTTGTGCTCAACCAGTTCGACGAGTGCGATATTCGCGGAGAGTATGTCTGTTTTGAGATCACCGAAACCGCTGCAATTACCAACCTCAGCCGTGCCAGGAAGTTTATGGCACGGCTCAAACAGCAGGGCTGCTATTTTGCCCTGGATGACTTTGGTAGCGGCTTGAGCTCTTTCGGTTATCTCAAGGGGCTGCAGGTGGACTACATAAAAATCGACGGCAGCTTCGTCAAGGACATGGTGGAGGACAACCTTGATCGGGCCATGGTTGAATCGATAAATCAGATCGGCCATGTTATGGGCATGGAGACCATCGCCGAGTTTGTTGAAAACGATGCGGTTGTCGAGCTCTTGCGTGAGATGGGTGTTGATTATGCTCAGGGTTTCTCGATTGCAGAGCCTGAATCTCTGGACGGCCTGGTAAAACGAATAGGCCACAGTGATAGTGCCACCACAACTTCCCATGCCTAAGCGATAGGAGGGTATATGCGCATTCTACACACCATGCTTCGGGTCGGTGATCTGGAGCGTTCTATTCAATTCTACACCGATGTGCTTGGTATGAAGCTGTTACGCCGCAAGGACTACCCGGAAGGCGAATTTACCCTTGCCTTTGTCGGTTATGGCGATGAGGCCGAAGAGTCCGTGATAGAGATGACCTACAACTGGGGAGTCGACAGCTATGATCTCGGCGACGGATATGGCCATATCGCGTTGGAAGTGGACGATGTCTACAAGGCCACCGAGGCGATCCGCGAGCGCGGCGGGAAGATCATCCGCGATGCCGGGCCTATGAATGCCGGCGCTACCATCATCGCTTTCGTCGAAGACCCTGACGGTTACGCTATAGAGCTGATCGGTAAAAAGAGCTGATTTCTCGCCAAGGCGCAAAGAGCGCCAAGATTAACGGGCTACGTCACTGAACCCATACGGTTTATTATTCTGCCGGGGTGCACGAAATTAGTGAAGCAGCAGTATATTCTTTGCGTTCTTCGCGCCTTGGCGAGAGAAGTAATTTATAGTTTCTTGAGGCACTCAAGGTAGTTCTGCTCATCGGGCGGCATGCCATTTTGCTGTACCTCCCACATCGCTTGGCCCAGGCACTCCATCATCCTGTGTTCAGCCTCGTGGGCATTACCGTTTTTTTTGCTCAGTGCCTCATGAATCGCCTTGATGCCTTGTGGACGGTCGGTAGAGATTTGTTCGCGAAGGCCCAGGTGCATACCCATGTGCATGAAGGGATTGCTCTGACCGGATTCTGCGTTAAATTCCTGGTTTAACGCTTTCTCTTCGTCTGCCAGCAGGTCGTGGTATTCAGGGTGGAGGGCAACAACTTCAGCGATCATCGCCTCCAGTGGCTGTAACGGCTCTTTTTTTTGGTACTTGTTCCAGGTTTCGAAATAGAAGCGTCGGAGTTGATCGCGATTCTGGCCAAAAAGCATGATTTACTCCGTCTTGTCTTTGTATTCGCACAGGTCTTCAATGATACAGGCACCGCACTTGGGTTTACGTGCGACACAGATGTAACGTCCATGCAGGATCAGCCAGTGGTGGGCATCCTGCAGGAACTCCCCGGGGACAAACTTTAGCAGTTTTTTCTCTACCTCCAGTACCGTTTTCCCTTTGGCAATACCCGTGCGATTGGCGACGCGAAAGATATGGGTGTCGACGGCCATGGTTGGATGGCCAAAGGCGGTGTTGAGGACAACGTTTGCGGTTTTTCGTCCGACGCCGGGAAGCGCCTCCAGTGCCTTGCGATCCTCGGGCACTTCACTGCTGTACTGCTCGATGAGAATGCGGCAGGTCTTGATAATGTTGGCGCCTTTGCTGTTGAACAGACCGATTGTTTTTATGTACTGCTTCAGCCCGTCTTCGCCCAGTGCAAGGATCGCTTCGGGTGTGTTGGCGACGGGAAAGAGTTTGTCGGTGGCTTTATTGACACCCTTGTCGGTTGCCTGCGCCGAAAGGATCACAGCAACCAACAGTTCGAACGGCGTACGGTAATTCAGCTCAGTAGTGGGGTGTGGGTTTTCGGCACGCAGGCGGCTGAAGATTTCGGTGCGTTTTTGCTTGTTCATCGCATGAAGTGTGCTAAATGGGGTGAATACTTTACCCAATCACTCTTTATTTCTCCAGCTGAATAGAAACAGCGTTAGAGTCCACCGCGCAGGGCCGGCATCATTTTGTCGATGATGTCATCGATGCCCATCTCTACAATGCTGGATATGGAGATAAAGCCCTCTATAGCATTGATGTTGGCGTCATCCTTCGAGGCCTGACGGATGCGCTTCATAAGAGCCAGGTTTACCACCTTCAGCTCCCGGTAGAGATCCTCGATGCCCCGCAGTTCCCAGTCGGGAGATGAGTTACCGTCGTGATGCTTCAGGTACTGGGTGATCAGGAATGTGCCGACCAGGCGGTGAACGGTCTCTTCAAGGCTGGCAAAGGGCAAATGGAAGTGAGCCAGTGGTTTGAGCCGCGAGAGTATGGGGCAGGCACTGGAGGCCATAATCAGGCCGTACAGGGATGTGAGGATGGTCTGCATGTCGCAATTCTTGAAATAACTGCGCTCATGGGTACGTACCCAGACATCGGCCCGTTCGATGGATGCCGTATTGGCAAAATGGCTGGCGATTTCCTCGAACTCGATGGCTGCCGGACAGTAGCGGTAGTTCTCTGGTGTCAGCGGGCAATTGTTACATTGATGGCATTCCAGACGTGTCCAGTCCGGATGCTCCTCAAGGTTCTGCTGCTCTACCCTGTCGGGCCGATCAACGTCGACATCATAGCGGCGCTCACTACCATCCCTAAGTTTGAGCTGATAGGTGATGATGCCCACGTTTATTAACCGGTG
>JBEPXU010000283.1:0-3155 GCA_041641735.1 Ectothiorhodospiraceae bacterium | reverse complement strand
CAGTCCCAGCCCCACGCCATCGGTGTGGCGTGTCTCGAAACTCTCGACACGGGTAAAACTGTCAAACAGTGTGTTAAGAGACTCTTCGGGTATACCGATGCCGGTGTCCGTCACTTCAAACCGCAACACCACCTGCGAGTCATCCGTACGGATCTGGCTGATGTGTAGTTTAACCTGACCGTCATTGGTATATTTCAGGGCATTGGATAGCAGATTGCTGATAACCTGGCGCAACCGATTCGGATCGCCCTCAATCCAGTCACTCACATCCCTATCAATCTCGGAAATCAGTACCAGCTGCTTTTGCTGCGCCATCGGCCTGAGGATCGCCTCAACCTCTCCGATCTCGGTACGCAGTGAGAACGACTCTTCATAAAGCTTGAGACGGCCCGCCTCGATGGAGGTGATATCGAGAATATCGTTAACAATTCGCAGCAGGGTATTGGCGGACTTACCTATCTGACTGACATAGCCTTGCTGCTCAAAAGGTAACTGCTCCTTCTCCAGGATCGAGGCAAATCCGATGATACCGTTTAAAGGGGTACGTAACTCATGGCTGACACTGGCCAGGAACTGATTCTTTACCGCACTGGCACGCTCGGCACGCTCCTTGGCCTCCACCAATTCATCCTCGATGATCATTCTCTGCTTAATCTCACGGGTCAGACCATGGTTGGCCTCCTCGACCAGGGCCTTGGAATCACGCAGTTGCTCAACCAGCTTTTCGTTATCGAGCCAGAGCAGGATATTTTTTCTGATACTGTCACTGTAACTCTTCGCCACCGAAAGCATAAACAGCAGGTAGATCACGGTCAGAACCAGCATCGCATCGGAAACCGTGTCTCCTTGTAGTCCCAGGGTAATAATGACCGGAGTCAGCAGTGAGGTGATTGAGATGAAATAGGCCTTGAAGACCACACCGCGGGTGGCAATGGCGCCGGCCGACATACCGCCGAGCATGAATAGCGTCAACAGATGGTAGAGATCGTTCTCCACCATAAAACTCAACGGCCCGATCAGCCCCCAGGCAATATCCTGCAGCATCGTCAGGTAGATATAGCCATCGGTCCATGACTGGGGATTTTCAATCCTGGCGGCATGACGACGATAAGCCACCACCAGCAGCAGAAGTACGATATTCAGGGAGAAATTGATTGCGGCCCAGCCAAGCAGCAGGTGCTTTGGCAATTCACCCCAAAAGAAATAGAGGGCGACACACAGCAGCGCAAACAGGCTGATGCTAACGTACACCGCCTGTTTGTAGAGCAGCTTTAGCAGCTCTTGATCCAGTTTGATATTCATATGCTGCGGACTACCACGATGGCCGTGGTACCAGTCTCCTACAATATGCTTATGCAGGTCCATCGCACTATTTCATCCGCATCCGTTCAAATAAACTTATTTCCCGACGCTGCCCTCACGCCACTGCCCGATAAACGCCAGCAACGTGGGAAAAACATCCCGCGCCACATCCTTCCCCATAAAGAGGTCCTGGTGGCCATAGCCGTCAAAGACGTGCAGGCTATGCTGATTGGCCCCGCGTGCCTTGAGCTGCTCGTAGCAGTGGATATTGGAATCGGTAAATACCCGATTCTTGTCACCGGTAACAAAGAGAATCGGGGTTTCGATCCCCACACCGAGCTCTAAATAGTCATCAGGCAGGTCGTTATAGCGGGGATCACCCTCGTACATCTTCACCGCCCGGTTACCCGCCGTGACCATCTTTGCAATATGGCGATGATAATTCAAACCGGTTGCCCCAAACAGGTCGGGAAGACGACGATGGGTCTCCTCGGCAAGATTCTCATGAAGGAAAAGAGCGGGCCACCCAGTGCCCCACATCAGGCTAAGCATGTGGCAGGAGGGTTCGTCGCACTCATGGTGAAACAGGCTGACCAGCTTGGAAAGCAGTTTGCCGCGGGTCAACCTCGGCTCGTGGGGCCAACCGGGTGAGACATAGCGAACATCAAGCAGTCGCTCGAGGATAAATGGAAAGAGGTTGATCTTGACCCGCGACCACAGGGGTATATGGGGCGTCAGGGCAATGCTGTTTGAGATGCAGCTGGTCACCCCCTTTACCGTCCCTGCCGCCAATCCCATGACAAAGGAGAGTGAACCCACACAATGGGCAACCACATGGATACGCTTGCCCTGGCCAACCGCCTGGCGCACCGTTTCGATGGCTTTAGGGTGGTCGAAAAGCGCCGCATCATCGACGCTATAACGATTGGGATAGAGGTTATAGCTGAATCGGTTGCTCATGCGAAAATCGAGACACCAGACATCCGTCAGTCCATTATCGAGCAAATAGCTGACCAGATTTCGGTGCTCGGGCATGATAAACATGTCGCTGGAGGTGGTCAGACCGTGGATAAGCACCACCACATCGTCGCAGTCGTCACGACGAAACCGCTGCAGATTCAAACCGAGTCCATCTTCGGTCGAAAAGGGATGAGATGTTATTTCTGCATCCTGAACACCCTCCAGGGTGTAGAGTGGGATTTCGCGTTCCATGTCAGCCCCCCGGGCCAATTGTGCAAAACAGGTGCCCTTCGCACCACTCTAGCGCTAATAAAGGGTTATTTCACCCGGAACGGTGTGCAGAACCCCTGCCCAGTTGATAGGCCTCTTGCAACGCCTCACGTAATCCCGGCTGCTGCGTCAGCGCCTCACTCCCCAGATGCTTGCGCGCGATCAACGCCAATAACTCCAGCTCCTTCTGCTCAAGCCAACGCTGGCGAAACCCCGTGAAGTCGAACCGCCCGGCCTCAAGGAAGTCGGCAGCAAGCCCACGGGCCTCGGCGAAAACCAGCTCACTCGTTTCCAACACCTCGTATTCATAACTGTACAGGTCGATACCGTTCTCCGTCGCCAGCAGCTGATGGTAGTCGGGTAACTCATCGCCGGCCTCCACCAGACGGTCCAGATCCACCCTTGCCATGGGACGGAAGGTTTGACCACGAAAATCAAACTGTGCACTTACCTGGATACTGTTTTCCACTGCGTAAACCCCAACATGGCATCAAGTATGGCAATTATAATCGCCATCACCAGTGATGCCTATCATCGAGGTGACGTGAAAATGCATGAGCCGAGGACTTAAAGGGTGGGACAGGGGTATTGAATGACGATACGGAGAATCCGTGTCTATACCG
>JBEPXU010000282.1:0-3159 GCA_041641735.1 Ectothiorhodospiraceae bacterium | reverse complement strand
GTGCTCTTCCGATCTGGCCAAATACCCGACTGTCAGGGCTATGATGGTTGCCAGAATCGCCACAGACTTGAGCAACTGTTCCGGGCGCACCCCACAGGCGGTCATGACCACCATTTCGCTGTCTTTATAGAAGCGACCGAAGGCCAGCATCACCCCAAGGAAGAACGAAAGGGGTAGAATGAACACAAGATTGCCCACACCCTTGAGGGCAAACAGGGTAAACAGGAGTTTGACCGGGTAGTCTCCCTCGAGGGTTTCGCTGAGCAGACGTACGAAAGTACTGCTGAGGAACATCACGCTGAGCAGCAGGCTTACCCCCAAAAAATTAAGGGTTACTTCCCGCAACAAATAGCGGCGGATGATCATCTGACCGGATTTTTCCTGTTAGTGAGCGAGCACATTTGAAACAAGCGTCTACCCTGACTGATAGAATTTGCGAGTCGTTAAGTTTACGCTATACACAGTGGCAACAAAACATCCAAAGCAGGAGTCCCAATGGAATTCAATACCAGCACCGGCCCTATCCACAGCACTCGTACCGCCTGTCTGATTGTTGGCATTTATGACAATAAGAAACTGACTGCCAGTGCCCAGCTCGTCGATGAAGCCGGTAATGGCATCATCAAAGCGGCATTGAAAAACGGTGACCTCACCGGCGGTGTCGGCCAGACGCTGATGCTAACAGCTCCGCAGGGGCTGAACTGTGACCGCCTGCTGCTTGTTGGATGCGGTAAGGAAAAGGCGTTGAAGGACCGGGCCTACCGCCAGATCGTTCAGGCCGCAGCCAAGGCCCTGATCGCCACAAAGGCCAAGGATGCCCTCAACTGCCTGGCCGAATTGCCGGTGCCGGATCGCGAGCTGGACTGGAAGGTTCGCCAGTTCATCGAAGCCACCGGCAATGCCGCCTACCGCTTCGACCAGATGAAGAGCGAGAAAAAGGACGAGGACAAGCCGGTACTTCGTAAGGTCAACTTCCCCCACACCACCCGTGGGGAGGGAGCCCTGATCAAACTGGGTATCGTACAGGGACGCGCCATCAACGACGGCAGCGATCTCACCAAGGACCTTTCCAACCTTCCGGGTAATGTCTGCACCCCGACCTACCTGGCGGATCAGGCCCGCGCCCTGGCGCGCCAGCACAAGAGCGTGAAGACCACCATCCTCGACGAGAAACAGATGGAGAAACTGGGCATGGGCTCGCTGCTCTCGGTCTCGCGCGGTTCCCGCCAGCCGGCCAAATTGATTGTGATGGAATACACCGGCACTACCGCCAAGAACAAGCAGAAGCCTATCGTCCTGGTGGGCAAGGGCCTGACCTTCGATGCCGGCGGCATCTCCCTCAAGCCCGCCGCAGCCATGGACGAGATGAAGTACGACATGTGCGGCGGCGCCAGCGTTTTCGGCACGATGAAGGCCGTTGCCGAGATGGAGCTGCCGCTCAACGTGGTCGGTGTCGTCCCCAGTTCTGAAAACCTGCCGGACGGCGATGCCAACAAGCCGGGCGATATCGTCACCACCATGTCCGGGCAGACCGTGGAGATCCTCAACACCGACGCTGAGGGGCGACTGATCCTCTGCGACGCGCTCACTTACTCCAAGAAGTTCGATCCCTCAATGGTGATCGACATCGCCACCCTCACCGGCGCCTGCATCGTCGCCCTGGGCAGTCATGCCTCCGGCCTGCTGGCCAACGACGACGAACTGGCGGCCAAACTGCTGGAGGCCGGGCAAAAAACGGGCGACAGGGCCTGGCAGCTACCGCTGTGGGAAGAGTACGACGAGCAACTCAAGAGCCCGTTTGCCGACATGGCCAACATTGGCGGCAAAGGCGCCGGCACCATCACTGCGGCCAGCTTCCTCGCACGCTACACCAAGGACTACAAATGGGCACACCTGGATATCGCAGGGACGGCCTGGGTCAGCAATGCAGAGAAAGGGGCCACAGGTCGACCGGTGCCGCTGCTGACACAATTCCTTATTGATAAGGCCAAGGGCAACTAAACACGGACAGCACCCGGGTCAGGCCGGTAACGCCTGACCCGGCGACCTCACAACGTTCGGATTCCAGCGTGTACCGAATCCGCCAGCATGACACCAACCATACCGAAATATGACCCGAGTCGACTTCTACATCCTTGAGGATACCGCCGCCGATGCCCGACAGCAGTTTGCCTGCCGCCTGGCAGAAAAGGCTTGGCAACAGGGCCACAGGGTCTATATTCATACCGGAGACCCGACACTCAGCGGTCACATGGACGAGTTGCTGTGGACCTTCCGCCAGGGCAGCTTCGTGCCCCATGGGCTGGATGACGACCCCGCAGCCGACGAGGCGGAAATTCACATCGGCCACAGCGAGGAACCTCGCCACCACGATGAGGTTCTAATTAACCTTGGCCGCGAAATTCCGCTCTTTTTCAGCCGCTTCAAGCGGGTGGCAGAGGTCGTCGATGCCGATGAGGAGAACCGCCGCGCCGGTCGGGAACGTTTCCGTTTCTACCGTGACCGGGGTTATCCTTTAGAATCACACAGCATTAATCATGGATAACGGGCGATGAGCGACAACGGAAACCGGTACATCTCCGGGCAGGACGGGGCGCCACAAAACGAGCTTCTGGATGAACTCGGCTCCCTGAAGGATCTGCTCGATGAAGAGATTGAGCGGAGTGCCGCGATCACTTCGGTCAACGAGATCAGCTCGGTCAAGGAGTACATGTTGCTCAAGCAGGAGGCAGAGAAGGCCGGACTCGACCTCGACAACTACCTATCGCAACGGGCCGAATCCTCTCAGGGAAAAATCAGTGCCGAAGAGATGATCCCGGTACTGGAAGAGATCGTAAACGAAAGCCAGCTGCCGGGCTCGCACCTCAAAACGCCCCCTCCCCAGCCTGAGGCCAGGTCTCCGAACCCCTCAAATCAGAGCTTCGCATCGGCCCTGGGTTCGCCGTCCACCCGACTGGAAGCTGTCGAACAACTGGTCGAGCGCACCGTTCAACAAAAGCTGGATGAGATCAAACCCCAGCTCGAAAAGCAGGTGTTCGACCAGATCCGCAACATGCTACCGCTAGACTTCTTCAAGTAATCCCGTCCTTCCAATGGGAGCGGCCGTTACGGTCGCGAAAACCGAAATAAACTTGCCTCACCCTGCTAATCGCGACCGGG
>JBEPXU010000281.1:0-3214 GCA_041641735.1 Ectothiorhodospiraceae bacterium | reverse complement strand
CATGGCTGTGGCCGGAAAGGACCAGATCCACCCCGGCCTTCTCCAGTACCGGGAGGAAGTTCTCGCGCATCTCTATCAGCCTGTCGCTGCTATCGCCCGGCTCATCCGAGTCGTGCGATCCCTTGCTGTAGGGTGGATGATGGAAAAGGGTGACAAGCCATGGCTGATGCGTCGCTGCCAGATCCGTTTTCAGCCACTGCATCATCTTGCCATCGCGGCTGCGATCCGTGGCATGGGAATCGAGTATGACAAAGTGCACCCGGCCGTAATCGAACGAGAAGAAATGCTCGCTGCCGGAAGGTACCCCGCCTGACTCCCCCTTTGTGGGAAAGGTAAAGATATCGAAAAAGGCCCAACGCCTTGCATCGTGGTTGCCGTAGACTGGCCAGTAGGGGATGTTGGACAGCAGTTTTGGATAAACATCGAACAGGTTCCTCTGGTACTCGATGTTGCGGCCGTAACGGTAGGCGTTATCGCCGGTGGTGAACCACAGGTCGAGGTAGGGCAGGCCCTGGCGTGGATGCTTGTCAATCCAGGCTCGCATGGCATCACGACCGGCCAGAGTAGTCGGCAGGGCGTTCCCCGGGTCACCCTGAACCCAGAAGCGCACGGGCCGTTCGCTTCCCACCTCGGGGGCGGTGACGAACCAGTCCGAATCGCTGCCACCGTGCTGAACCTGCTGATCACTCCCCACCGAGTACCAGTAACGGGTATCCGGCCTCAGTCCCTCAAGGCGGAGCTCGTGTTCCGTAACGGCACTCGCCTCAACCGCCTTTTGCTCCAGCTGCCCGGCCTGGCCTCCGTAATGAACCACGCCGACATAGGGTTCCTTGCTATCCCAGCGCAGGGTGATCGCTTCAGGGGCCTGCATCTGCAGGTAGACACTCCGATCACCGTCATAACTGGCATCCTCGACGTAGAGCCAGGCCTGCCAGACCACGGCCACGACAAGGAGTAGCAACAGCAACTGTGCTGTGCGTTTGAGGATATGGCGAAAGCGCATGGCTGCGGGGGAAGAAAACAAGCCGATCTCCTGAGCATGGAACTGAAAGCCCCAAAGGGCCACTAATAGGCAAGAGCCACCAGCCTGGGCAGGGCTGGAACACCCTTAATCCACGAGCCTCCTATGATACAATTACGGGCTGCAAGGCGCATCCCCGGGGCTTGCAACAATATAACCAACACTCGGAAAGAGCATGAAGCTGTTACACAAAATACCCCGCCTTACCCGATTCGCTGCTGTCATTGTCCTGTTTTATGTCATCGCCTTTTCTCTTGCCAGAATCGCCTTCTGGCACCTCTTCGACAATCCCAATGACCCGCTGGGCAGCGGCGACCTTTGGCAATCCCTCTACCTGGGGCTGAAGTACGACCTGCGCCTGGCTCTGCTGATTGTCTTGCCCATGCTGCTTATCGGCTGGATACGTTGGTTTCACCCGCTGGACACCCGCTTCGGTCGTATTTTTTGGCAGTTCTATCTGTTGCTGGCAACACTGGGAGCGATCGCATTCTATGTAACGGACTTCGGCCACTATGCCTACCTGCACACCCGAATCAACTCGACGATACTGCGCTTTTTAGAAAACCTGAGCATCTCGGCAGACATGGTGTGGGAGAGCTATCCGGTGATCACCGGTCTTGTGATACTGACCGTGACAATGGGAGTCCTTACCTGGGCCTTGCGCCGTTTGACCCATCGTTTTGCCGGCGCTCCGCATCACCCGCCTCAGGGGTGGCGCAAGGCAGCGCTGGTTACCGTTATTGGCTTTCTTGTGCTGTTTGGTCTGTACGGTAAGGTTTCCTGGTACCCACTGCGCTGGAGTGATGCCTTCTTCAGCACCCACGCTTTCGCCTCATCGGTTGCCGCCAACCCGGTGCTCTATTTCTACGATACCTACGAGAACGGCGGTATGCCTTACGACGAAAAGGCAACACGTAAATATTATCCCGAGGTCGCCAACTACCTCGGCGTGGATCAACGGGATGCCAAAAAGCTCTCCTTCGCACGCCAGGTCACACCGGCCGTTACGCCGGATCAGCCCTACAACGTAGTCATGGTCATACTGGAGTCTTTCGCCGCCTATAAATCGGGACTTTCAGGCAATCCGCTGCACCCGACCCCCAACTTCGACAAGGTTGCGCAAGACGGGCTCTATTTCAGGAACTTCTATACTCCCACCACCGGAACTGCCCGCTCGGTATTCTGTGCCATCACAGGTATCCCTGACGTACAGCTGGGCGAGACCTCCTCACGCAACCCGACCGTGGTCAACCAGCACGTCATCATGAATGACTTCAAAGGCTACGAGAAATATTACTTCCTTGGCGGCAGTGCCAGCTGGGGCAATATCCGCGGCCTGCTGACCAACAACATCAAAGGCCTGCATGTCTATGAAGAGGGCAGTTACGAATCTCCGCGGGTGGATGTCTGGGGCATCTCCGATCTGGACCTCTTCAAGGAGGCTCACAATGTCCTACAGCACGAGGATAAACCCTTCTTTGCCGTGATCCAGACCTCCGGCAACCATCGCCCCTATACCATCCCGGATGGCAATGAAGGCTTCAAACTGCGTCATGCCAGTCAGGAAGATCTGGAAAAATACGGCTTCGAGTCCGAAGATGAATTCAACTCCTACCGTTTCATGGACCACAGCATCGGCTATTTTATGCAGAAGGTGAAAGAGGCGGGGTATTTCGACAACACTATCTTTGTCTTTTTCGGCGACCATGGCATTGCGGGCAACGCCGGTATTCATAGCCACAAGTACGATACCCAGCTGCACCTGGGTGAGAACCGTGTTCCCTTCGTCATCTACTCCCCCTCACTGATCCCTGAGGGTAAGGAGCTGAGTACCGTTGCCAGTGAAGCCGATGTCATGACCTCACTGGCCAGCCTGACCGGCCACACACACACCAATACCACCCTGGGACGAGACCTGTTCAATCCACGCTATGATAAAGACCGGAACGCCTTTATCATTGCCCACGGCTCGCATACCAACATCGGCGTGGTCAACGAGGATTTCTATTACCGTATGCCGCTCAAGAGCAAAGCAGGCACCCTCTACCAACTGGATAACGACAATCCGCGGGAGGATGTCAGCAAGGCGCACCCGAAAGTGGCCCAGCGGATGAAAGAACTGACACGCGGGCTGTATGAAACAGCGCGGTACATTACGAACAATAACCCCAAATTGAGTGGCAAACAGCAGCC
>JBEPXU010000280.1:0-3243 GCA_041641735.1 Ectothiorhodospiraceae bacterium | reverse complement strand
TTGCTTTTGAGCTTTGCCTGGGGAGGGAGACAATAGCTGTTGTACGTTTGCCGTCGTCCGCTCCTCCACGTCATCGCGGGGGGGCTCCGGCTGCATTGAAGCCCGACTCCCAACCTCACTATTTTTAGCTTTTACCTCTGCATGTTCGGGTGCTGATGAGTACTGCGGGCTGGAGTCCTTTTCCTCAAAATCCGGAACCGCTGCAGCAGTTCCAGCTGCATCATCGCTGCGCTCCATTCGTTCAGCGACGCTATCAACCCTTTTGGCAAGTTGCTTCATCTCACTGGAACCGGACATTTCAGGGAAGAGTGACTGGCGGTTCAGAAAGACCACAAACAAAATAATGACAATAATGATATTTACAGGATGAAACAGCCACTTAAGAATTCGCACGTTTGTTCTCCTGCAGCGTTATGTTTGGATAGAGGGCTGAGGCAAATCCTATAAACTCTTTGGCCGCCTTGCTCCAGGGCACCATCTCAAATACCGCCAGGCCTTCAGTGAATGAGCGACGAAAGGCCGTTCGCTGGCAGATGCGTTGGCTGAGAAGTGTTACCCCCTCCAGTTCGGTCAGTGCCTCTTCAGCATCATCGGACTCCCGTACTGAGCGATGAGTATCTGCGCGGTTAATAAATACGCAAACCTGCGGCGACTTATCCTTGGCGTTTTGCTGAATCAATGTAAGGAAGCGTTGTGTCGACCAGACATCGGCCTGACTTGGTGGCACTGGAATCAATACCCTGTCGGCGATAGCCAAAGCCCCCTTTACCGCCTCCATGTCGGCAGTGCCGACATCGACGATCACCTCGCCCTGGATAGAGCGAATATCGTCCAAACGATTAACCCCACCATGATAGAGGTTAAAACCGGGGGCATCTCCCTCTTCAGACCGCACCTCTGTCACGTCAGTGAGTGTTTGTTGCGGGTCCAAATCAAAGGCCGTGATTGTTTCGTTGTTTGTGGCGAGCCAGACAGCAAGATTAAAGGCAATGGTGCTCTTCCCCGCTCCCCCCTTCAGATTACCGACGACTGTAATCATCTCTCCATGCACTCATATAAAAAGGTTTCATTAATATTTTCGTTGATAGGTACAGCCTATACCCATGGTCGGGAAAATAGACATGTGGTTTCGCATACCGCCGAAAAAACCTGCTTTCATACCTCACTACCCTACCACATCCAGGGCAGTTCACATCCTCCGACACAAGCGCCCAGAAGGCAATCCCTGAAACTGCAGCTGTCCCTGTAGCTCATAGAAAACAGAAAGGGGCACTATGGCCCCTTTCCGCTTCCTGTTTGTTAGCGATTCTATTGATCATCCTCATCATCGGATGACTGGCGCTGCCGATAGGTACCCGGACCATTGCCCATCCCGGGGCCATAACCCATTCCAGGTTGCCCATATCCTCTACCCTGACCATTACCCATTCCAGGCTGTCCATATCCTTGGCCGGGACCATAGCCCGTTCCAGGCTGACCATATCCTTGGCCGGGACCGTAGCCCGTTCCAGGCTGACCATACCCTCGACCGGGACCATAGCCCGTTCCAGGCTGACCATATCCTCGACCGGGACCATAGCCCGTTCCAGGCTGACCATACCCTCGACCGGGGCCATAGCCCGTTCCAGGCTGACCATATCCTCGACCGGGACCATAACCCATCCCAGGCTGTCCATATCCTCGACCGGGACCATAGCCCATTCCAGGCTGACCATACCCTCGACCGGGACCATAACCCATCCCAGGCTGTCCATATCCCCTGCCTGGATCTTGTCCCCTGCGAGGTTGACCATAACCATACGCCGGACCCGGACCATAACCCATTCCGGGTTGGCCATTGTGCATACCAGGCCCATAACCCGTGCCAGGCTGGCCGTAGCCCATCCCCGGGTGCCCACGTCTCATATTAGGACCATAGCCAGGCGCTTGACTCTCAGCGGGGGAATTATCGTTATAGGCATCCCCGGCCAGCGCACCGTTAATGGGAAGTGCCGCTGCGCCTGTAAGCGCTGCAGCAACAGCAATTTTGGCCAGTGTACTCATAATCGTTCCACTCCTTTGTTTCAATCTGGGTGTGATGAGGCTACCCACCCTGCTAATCACTCACCTACACCATAGACGCAATCCCTTGCAGTGACCACATAGGCAACAGCGGGTTTTATGATGCCGATTACTGTTATGGTGAGAAAGTAAAACCGATGCAGACTCCAGCTCAACAGCGAGGAAAAATTACCTTACTGGCGCCCTGGATGGGATAAGAATTATCGGTTGATGTCGGGCGGGTCCCCGATATGAAAAAAAGTGTCGAAAATGAGGGAACCCGGGTGGGTATCGGGTATCTAAGGAAATGTGGCGGAGGGTCAGGGATTCGAACCCTGGATGGGCTATTAACCCATGCCGGTTTTCAAGACCGGTGCTTTCAACCGCTCAGCCAACCCTCCGTAAAGAAGTGCGAATCTTAACGGAATTGTCAGGCCATTTCCAGCTTGAAATTCATAAGTAGCGAGGTAAGCTTTTCTTTACAAATATTTAATAGTAAGCTTCAGTCAGCAATTGCTTTGAACAACCTGAAGGAGTTCATAAATGAGCATCCATGAAACGGCAACCGTCCGTTCGCAAGAAACGGCATTAGCAACCAACAAGCTAATCCGTAACACTTATACCCTGCTTTCCATGACACTGCTGTTCAGTGCACTGACGGCAACCGCCTCTGTGTTCCTGCACATGGGACCGATGACCTATCTGGTGAGCGTTGGTGTCGCGATGCTGATGGCCTTTTTCGTTTTACCGAAAACGGCAAATTCTACCGCCGGTCTGGGTGTAGTCTTCGCCATCACCGGTCTGCTCGGCTTCAGCCTGGGCCCGCTACTCAATATGTATCTGGCACTGTCTAACGGCCCGCAAATCGTTGGTATGGCCATGGGGGGCACCGGTGTTATCTTCCTCAGCCTCTCCGGCTACGCACTGGCCAGCCGCAAGAACTTCAGCTTCATGGGCGGTTTCCTGATGACCGGCATGATCGCCATCCTGATTGCGGCCCTGGCCAATATCTTTCTGGCGATTCCGGCTATGTCACTTGCCATCTCCGCGCTGGTTATCATGCTGATGAGCGGCTTCATCCTCTATGACACCAGCCGTATGATTCACGAGCCACACGGCAACTATCTGATGATGACGGTGAGCCTCTACCTGAACATCTTCAACATCTTCGTCAGTCTGCTACACCTGCTCGGTGCTCTCTCG
>JBEPXU010000279.1:306-3256 GCA_041641735.1 Ectothiorhodospiraceae bacterium | reverse complement strand
CAACTTCATCACCGTCTCGCGTACCCGATTCAACCGGCCGTGGAAAAAGTGATCCGCATCGGCCATCCAGCGCAGCACCGGACGCTTTTCCCGCTCTTGCAGCCAGCGCGATACCGCCTCGGGAGCGATGACCTCGTCCTTGCCGCCCTGGATCACCATCCAGGGGATCTCCACCTCCGGCAGTTCGGAAAAATCGAACAGACTCACCGGCGGCGCAACAAGCAACAACCTTTCCGCCCCCACCTCACGGTGCCCGCGCACGGCGACATACGCGCCAAAGGAGAAACCGGCCAGCCACAACGGGGCCTGGGGGTAGCGTTTCCGGAAATAGGCCACGACGGCCTTTAGGTCCTCGGTCTCGCCAACACCCCGGGCATAACGCCCTTCACTCTTCTCCACGCCGCGAAAATTAAAGGTGATACTGCGCAGTCCCATGCTGGTAAAGGTCTCGGCCAGAATATGCACCACCTTGTTACGCATGGTGCCGCCATAGAGTGGGTGGGGGTGACAAATCACCGCAATAGGATTGGTCTCGGCATAACACTCGGGACAGGAGGTCAGGACCTCGATATTTCCCGCCGGCCCGGGGATCAGCAGCTCCTCGCCGATGCACAGATCCTCTTCCAGACCGTCGTAGAGGTGGCGCGCCTGCAGTTCCGAGTAGTAGATATCGTCTGACATGAAGTCACATTAAAGTTGGTCTATCTGTTTCGCCCCTGTGGGAGCGACCATCACGGTCACGATTCCCAGAGCACGGCACCGGTCTAATCGCGGCCGGGACGACCGCTCCCACGGCGCGGCTTGGGTATCGAACGAAAACTAAATTTTCAGGCGCTCGACCACCCGGCCATTCACCAGATGCTCGTTGATAATCTCGTCGATGTCATCCCTGTCCACATAGGTGTACCAGGTCTCTTCGGGATAGACCACGATCACCGGCCCCTCGGCGCAGCGGTTGAGACATCCGGCATTGTTAATGCGCACGTTACCCGGCTCATGGATTCCCAGCTCCTTGCACCGTTTCTTGGTGTAGTCACGCATGGCGCTGGCATTGAAGTCCTGGCAGCAGCGACCGCCGTCCTCGCGTTGATTGGTACAGAAAAAGACATGATAACGATAGAAAGACATAGGATTAGTACTGTGTAGCCGGGTTGTTTCCGCTAGAATGGGGATTCTAGCACGTAAACTCCAGTAATCCCGTCAACAACTGCCGACGACACAGATCGATTTCACCTTGTCCGATACCGCCTCCATCCTTCAACTGGCCGACCGCTGCGTCATGTGCGGGCTGTGCCTGCCCCACTGCCCCACCTACCGCCTGCTGCGCGATGAGGCCGACTCACCACGCGGGCGCATTGCCCTGATGCAGGCGCTGGCCAGTGACCGCCTTCCGCCCAGTCCGTCGTTGCAAACCCATCTGGACCGCTGCCTGGCCTGTCGTGCCTGCGAACGGATGTGTCCCTCCAAAGTGGAATACGGCAAGCTCATCGATGCCACGCGTGAGAATCTGCCGGAGCACAAACCCAAACGCCTGAAGGTATTGATGGAGAGTGTTACCGACATTGGAAAACTCAAACTCACCGCCTCGGCCATGCGCACCTATCAGCGAAGCGGCATGCAGTGGCTGGCACGAAAAAGTGGCGTACTGAAGGGGCTCGATCTCGATACCCTGGAGACCCTGCTGCCGGACATCCCGGATGCGGTGAAACTCAGCGAGCACTATCCGACAGAGGGGACTCCCCGTGGCGAGGTGGGGCTCTTCATCGGCTGCATCGGCAGCATTATGGAGGGAGAGCTCCATCTGGCCACCATTCGCCTGCTTAACCGTCTGGGCTACAGCGTCCATATTCCGCGAACGCAGGGCTGTTGTGGCTCGCTGCACCAGCACAATGGAGAAGTGGACACCGCACAGGGACTGGCAGAGACGAATAACCACGCATTTGCCGGGATGCAACTGGACGCCATCATCAGCACCGCCAGCGGCTGCGCCGCCCAGCTATTCGAATACGAGACGTTATACGGCAAGCCCCTGCCGGCACCGCTGTATGAGGTATGCGATTTTCTTGATGAACACTGGCCTGAAGAGGGGCCTGCGCTTTCCCAGCAGGCCCTCAATGCTACGCTGCACCTGCCCTGCACCCAGCGCAACATTCTGCGTCGACCGGATGCGATAGAAAGACTGCTGTCGCGCATCCCCGGACTGGAACTGGAGCCCCTGAGCGGTAACGACCAGTGCTGTGGGGCTGCGGGCAGTTACATGCTGACCGAACCGCAAATCGCCAGCCAACTCCGCCAGCCCAAACTCGAAGCCCTGCAGGCGCAACAGACAAAACTGCTGCTGAGTAATAACACCGGTTGCGCCCTACATATTGCCGCGGGTATGAAGGAGCAGGGCATAGAGGTTGAGATCATGCACCCGGTCCTCCTGCTGGCACGCAGCCTTTAACACCGCTCTCATCGCTGCCGGGACGCCGCCATGGATGGCGGTGCTAGACGGCGTCGGGAACATGCCGTGTGCGTCCGCTCCTACGGCAAACACACACCCTGTTGGAGCGACGGCCCCCGTCGCGATTATGCAACCCTATCGATGCCGAGACGCCCGTTCCTGCCGATAGGGTTTGGTATGATGGGTTTCCATGGTCAATAATAGGCCTACTGAACGATGGCCGGGAAAATAGCGTATGAGCACTCGTAACTACTCACCCCTCGACAAGTTTTTCATCAATGTTGATACCGCGCTGCGTACCGTGGCAGGCAAACCCATCATTACCGAGCGCCCCAATCCCGCCGAGGAGATTGACGAGACGCCGCTCAATGACAGCGAGCGTGAGCTGGCCGGTCGCCTGATGCGCATCAACCACGCCGGTGAGGTCTCTGCCCAGGGGCTCTACCAGGGACAGGCCCTGACCGCGAAACTGCCGGATGTACGGGAGAAGATGGAGCGTGCAGC
>JBEPXU010000279.1:0-296 GCA_041641735.1 Ectothiorhodospiraceae bacterium | reverse complement strand
AATGACCACCTGGAGTGGTGTGAACGCCGGGCCAAGGAGTTGGGCACCCATGTCAGTTATCTCAATCCGCTGTGGTACGGCGGCTCGGTGGCCATCGGTGCGCTGGCAGGCCTTATCGGTGATAAGTGGAGTCTGGGCTTCGTGGTGGAAACCGAGCATCAGGTGTGCCGCCACCTGGAAGAGCACATGGCCAAACTCTCACCGGAAGACAAGAAGACCCGTGCCGTCCTTGAACAGATGCACGAGGACGAGGCCCGTCACGCGGATATGGCCCAGGCCGCCGGCGGTGCCCCCTT
>JBEPXU010000278.1:0-3264 GCA_041641735.1 Ectothiorhodospiraceae bacterium | reverse complement strand
TTCACCGCCGTGGGCCTCGGCCATACATTTGGTCAGAGCCGCGGTCAGCGTGGTTTTACCATGGTCTACGTGACCGATGGTGCCTACGTTTACGTGCGGCTTCGTACGTTCAAATTTTTCCTTGGACATCGCGTCTACTCCTCCGGACCGGAACGCAACAGATTCAACAAAATACAACTACACTATATAAAATGGAGCCCAGGAGCAGATTTGAACTGCCGACCTCACCCTTACCAAGGGTGTGCTCTACCAACTGAGCTACCTGGGCCTCTAACCTTTACTGATTGGAGCGGGTGATGGGAATCGAACCCACGTAATCAGCTTGGAAGGCTGAGGTTCTACCATTGAACTACACCCGCGCTTAACTTGCGCCTCGGGGTAACTCTAATCAAACCCCGTTTTGCTTCCATCTCAAAACTGGTGGAGGGGGAAGGATTCGAACCTTCGAAGGCTGAGCCAGCAGATTTACAGTCTGCCCCCTTTGGCCACTCGGGAACCCCTCCAAGCGAATGTAAGCCGCGTATTCTGATTCAGTCGGCTACCTGTGTCAACCACTGTTTACACAATCGGTTACCCTGAATCCTCAGAGCTCGAAATACTTACCGGTCCCGGGCTGATATATGACGCTGAAACAGCGCTCAGATGAGATTACGGCGGTCATCGAAGCCCGTGAGATGGTGCCGACAGAGGGAGTCGAACCCCCAACCTACTGATTACAAATCAGTTGCACTGCCAATTGTGCTATGTCGGCCTTGTTTTCACTCTATTTTCACCTAAGTAAACACCTTGGGTGAACGTGCCTCACTTGCGACAGGCGCGTATTCTAAGGAATCGCTCCACAGATGGCAATTTGAAACTGCTATTTACATGCAATTTCTTTCAATTCACCCAGTTTTACCTGGTCCACGCTCTCAGAGATGCTATCCCAGGCACCGGTCGTCTCGCCCTCGAAACCCAACCAGAAGCGTTCCACCTTACGCTTTTTAAGCGTGATTTCGGGCCGTCGCAAACGAGCCTTTAGTGCAACAATCTGCTGCAAGCGATTATTTGCACGTTCTCGCGTGGAAAATACCCCTAATGAAACCGCGTTCTCCTGTTCCCCGCTGCGCACGATGAAAAAATCACGGATCCGGTGCTGCTTGAGAATACTGGCCGCCTCTGTGGCCTTGTCACGGCTTCGGTAGGGGGGAAGAAGTACCCAGTAATTAACCTGTTCCATCTGCGATGAACCTGTTTGCAAAGCCTGCGCACCAGCCTGAGCTAGCCGCTTTCGCAATCTGATTACTGCCGCCTTGTCCAACCCGCTAATCCGCCCGCACCGCGGGGAGGGCGCCTTTCCCTCGTCCTTGATGCTGGCAACAGCGGCGCTATCATCACGATTACCCGCTCCTGGTGCGATGGGTTCAGGTAGCTCGACTCCCTCCCTCAAGGCTGGACGCTTCTCAGTCGGCAAATCGGAAAGAGGCGTCAGGCCCTTGTTTTTATATACGGATTCGCGTCGTTCGCTCTTATCGCCTTTCACGCTATTTTCCTGATATTGCCAGACCAGGAATACCACATTGGTTAACAACAATAAAAAGAAGAAACCTCGCACCGCCTATTACCTCTCCTGAGCCGTTGCCAAGATGGCAATGCCTTCGAGTACCAGGTGTTCCCGGTACACCGTTGGCACATTGAGCGAGGGGATTAACTGTGCCGCATCACCGCCAGTGATCACAACGTCAACTTTCGCATGCAATTCCTCTGCAAACCGTTTGGTAGTGCGTTCAATCAACGCTGCCATCGCTTCAATAACACCCAGACTGATACAACTCGCCGTATTCGTGCCCCATCCGTTGATGTTATTTTCCATTCCCTCTAGCGCTATACCTGCCGCACCACGTTGTAAGGCCCGATGCTGCATCTTAATACCCGGTAAAATATACCCGCCCCGATGAGAACCGTCAGTAGCAAGTACATCGATCGTCAGCGCGCTACCACAATCGACAATAACCATTGCTGTATCAAACTGATGGTGAGCGGCAACGAGCGCAGCCCAGCGATCCACCCCCATTTGCGCGGCATCATCATAACCACTGTGCACACCACAACAGCTTTTCTCACTCTGCAGGATCGTTGTCTCTATCCCCCAGCGTGCGTAGACTTCATTTTGAAATTTTCGGTTGATTGCCTCTGTAGCAACACTGGCCAGGTAAACTGCCTGCGGCCTTGCCAGCCCCTCAAAAAGCGCTGGCCATGACGAGGCTTGACGGTAGTCGCAGTCACCAAATTCTTTGAGCTCCCAGTCCTGCGACAGTGCCCATTTAATCCTGCTATTGCCAATATCGACCAGAAGTTTCATTAACAGGCCTTGCGCAAACTCACTTCACCAGAGGCGTAGGTATGAATTCCATCCTCCTGTTGCAGACAGAGTAAACCATGTTCATCAATACCCCTCGCCACACCGTCGATTCGCTTTTCACCCTGATAGATGGTCACGGTCTGGTCCCTTGTTACATCCCACTGCTTCCATTCATCAAGGAATGCCTCCAAACCAGCAGTCTCATACAGCTTCACAGTATTAAAGATATGATGGAGTAAACGGCCGACTGTCCGGTTCCTACCTGCATGAGTCCCTTGTTGCCAAAGATCTGTCCAGGGCTGCTCGATCTGTTCGCCGGCAGATTCAGGCATGTGGTAATTCATTCCTACGCCTATCACCACATGACAGGGGCCCGCACTTTCTCCGGCGACATCGATCAGGATACCTGCCAGTTTCCTGCCATCAATCAGGATATCGTTCGGCCATTTGATACCCGCGCCCTCAACGTGCAATTCATACAGCGTACGCATCAAAGCGACCCCTATGGCCAGGCTGAGGCCCCCGAGCTGGGCTGCCCCTTCCTGAAAACGCCATAACAAAGAGAGATAAATGTTGGCTCCGTATGGAGAGAGCCACTGCCGACCGCGTCTTCCTCGGCCCCCATGTTGGAATTCGGCAAGGCAGACACTTCCAGAGGGAATACCCTGTTGGGCCGACTGAAGTAGGACACCACTGGTTGAATCTGTTTCATCCAGAATATCGAGGTCCTTCAGGTACGGCCGGGTATCTGACCCAAGTTGCTCGATGATTAGATCTCGATCAAGCGGCTCGAAGGAGTTGGCGAGGCGATATCCCCTGCCACTGACCGCATGAATTTCAAGCCCGAGGGGTTCGAGCCTGCTAAGCATTTTCCAAACCGCTGCCCGGCTGACACCAAGTATTTTTCCAAGTTCTTGCCCGGA
>JBEPXU010000277.1:0-3295 GCA_041641735.1 Ectothiorhodospiraceae bacterium | reverse complement strand
GTCCCGAGCCCTGTAATGCAGTGACACGCTCTGCGCCTTGATGGTGATCCCCCGCTCCCGCTCAAGATCCATGGAATCGAGGACCTGTTCGTTCATTTCACGGTCGGTCAGACCTCCACAAACCTGAATAAAGCGGTCCGAGATGGTGGATTTACCATGGTCGATATGGGCGATGATGGAGAAATTTCGGATATGTTGCAGATCGGTCACGTGGTTATTTGTTATCCAGTTGCCTGTTGTCGTTGCCATACACAGATAGACGGGGCCGGCAGTAAAGCCGGCCCCACTGCGTGACGCGGGTCAATCACAATGGCGGAATTCTACCGGAAATCAATGCGTTGCGAAATAGGCAGAAAGCGCCTGCCTATCAAGAAAAAAGTGACAGATTTCATAATCCTCACTATCTGCCAGGACAGGTATCTTGTGGCCGTAACGGCTGACCAACGCCTCATTACCATCAATATCAATGAGTTCCAGCTCAAAGTCGCCGCCGGAATTGCATTCAAGCAGCTCCCTGTGCATCTCTTCGCACAGGGAGCAGCCAGGACGATAATAGAGGTAGAGTGTCCTCGTCACTCCTCCGGCACCTTTAGTGCCAGGAACATCGGGCCACTACGACGCATCACCAGAACCGGTACCGAGCGACCCTCAGGAAGACTGTCGATCAGCTCCTTGTATTGCTTGATACTCTCAACCTGCTTGTTATTGAGCTTGAGAATGACATCTCCCCGGCGGATACCGGCACGCTCTGCGGCACCCTCAGCAACCTGCTGAACCAGGATACCACCGCTATCAATATCAAGCTTATTACGCTGACTCTCGTTGAGTTCGTCCACCTGAAGTCCCAGACGATCAGTTTGCGGTTGCCGCTTTTCGCTAGTCGCCTGTTTCAATTCCTCCTCAGCAGGCAACTCACCGATATGCACCTTCAGGGTACGAACCTTGCCGTTACGTAACACCTTTACTTTGGCATCGGTGCCAATCCTTGTGCGCCCAACCAGCGGTGGCAGATCGGAAGAGTAGGCAACCTCCTCGCCGTTAAACTCGATGACAACATCACCGACCTCAATCCCCGCCTTTTGCGCAGGGGAATCATCAAGCACCTGTGCGACAAGTGCGCCGTGGGGGCGTTTCATGTTGAAAGATTCCGCCAGGTCGCGGGTTACATCCTGAATCAAAACACCCAGCCAACCACGTGAAACATAGCCCTGCTCCTTGATTTGGCTGACAGTATCCATGGCCACATCGATAGGAACGGCAAAGGAGAGCCCCATAAAGCCACCGGTACGGCTGTAGATCTGCGAGTTAATTCCTACAACCTCGCCATCAAGGTTGAACAGGGGGCCGCCCGAGTTACCGGGATTGATCGCCACATCCGTCTGAATAAAGGGTACATAGTTTTCGCTCGGCAGGCTGCGCCCCAGAGCACTGACCACGCCGACAGAAACGGAGTGATCAAAGCCAAATGGCGAACCAATCGCCATGACCCACTCCCCGACCTTGAGATTCTTGCTCTTCCCAAGCTGGACGGTGGGCAGATGATCCGCATCGACCTTTAACAGCGCAATGTCGCTGCGTTTGTCCGCGCCGACGAGCTCTGCCTGCAATTCACGGCGATCACTCAGTCGAACGGTAATCTCTTCAGCCTCATCAACCACATGATTGTTGGTCAATATGTAACCATCCTTGTCGATAATAAAGCCTGAGCCCAGCGAACGCGCTTCATGCTCGGGAATCTGCTTCTTCCCACCTTCGCCGAAAAACTTCTGCAATAAATCGTCCCAAGGCCCTCCCTTCGGGAGATCCGGAACCTCCAAGCCATGGGGTAATCGCGCCGTTTCATCAACCTTCTGTGTCGTGCTGATATTCACCACTGCAGGACTATAACGCTCGACCAGCCGAGTAAACTCGGGCAACTCACGGGCCTGAATACCCTGAGCGATCAGCATCAGTAATAGAACAATCCATTTCATACCATGGGATATCTGCATTCGTTTCATAAGGATCTTGTACCTTTCACTCATTCAAAGGTTCATAGAAAGGGGTTTTACCGTACCGGACGATGCAACCCTGCGCAGAATGACAGCGGAAAAACGTGGGTCTTTAGCACAACGGCTGTTATAGCGGCGCAACCAGAAAAGGCCGAGCAACAGTCCCAGCGCTCCGAACAGGAGACTCAGTCCTTCAGGATCGCTCTCCCACTGCGGGGCCAGTGTTTCACCCAGCAAGCCGCCGACAAGCATCAGCGCCAGCGGCAGAATATAGACCATCAGCGACCCTTTCAGCAGAACACCTTCTTCGATACCGAGGATGACTGTCTCACCCGCCTGGGCACCGATAGGATTGCGAACTTCCAGCCGCTGCACCTTGGTCCCAAGGACTTTGCTCAGGGCACCGGTACCACACCCTTTTGCTGAACAGCTTCCACAACTGCTTCGCCGCTCGGTCTCTACCCAGGCATTATCCCCTTTGGCAGCAACAACGTGAGCGGTCTCTTCAATCATCAGGATTGACCTGCTGCAGTGATTCGGCAATCTGTTTGACCGTCAAGGGAGGGACCTCTCCCACCACAGTGATGGAATGGTCACCCATAATACGTCCATAGGCATTCACACCACCCATCGCGGAGGCTCCCACGAAGCTGTCGTCATCCTTGCTATACCTTTCGATAAACACCGATACGGATGCCAGGCCGTCACTGTATACATGGTGTTCCACCGGATATTTTTTATCCGGGAGGAAGTGGTTACGCTGAAGTTGCTGCGAGAAACCTGGCGGCAGTGCTGACACACCCCAGCCGCCATGCTGCTTGACATCGACATCCCTGGCCTGTTGCGGATGTCCATTGAGGCGAAGAACCTTGGCCTTGCCTGGAACCTGTGGTTCCAGTTGAGAATCGGGAATATCATCATGCATCTGCAGGGAGGTAAACATCACCTGCTCGACAATCTCCCCTTTTTCATTGATAACCTCGGCCCGCAGCAGCAACCCGGAATCCTTTGCCACCCAAAAGCTCTGGCCGTATCGGTAACTGTCGCGCGGTGCGATCACCACCTTGCGCGCCTTCAGGCCGGCAATGCGGTCCTCGCCTTCCAGGTGGATATCGTAATACTTGCGCAACGGTCCAAGATCGCTGGGGAGTTGCATTGGAAAGGGTGGCGCGGTGCCCGCATGCTCCACCACAATGGAGCTGTCCTCCGGAAGAAAACAGGTGACGCGCTCCCGGTTGCGGATCACCTCGCGGGTGGGCCCAGTTAATGAGACAAGTCGCTCACGCTCACCATCCTCATTAACC
>JBEPXU010000276.1:0-3301 GCA_041641735.1 Ectothiorhodospiraceae bacterium | reverse complement strand
ACTTGGGCGTGGAATTCACCGTGTTAGCGCTCTAAAACCGTGGTCTATTCACCAGTTGCTATATAAAACCGAGGTGGTATATCGATGCCTGACACGTCAGAGAAAAACTTGATGAAGGAGGCCACGTCACGTATGAACAAGAAACTGGCTAACACCAGGAAAGCAATAAAGAAGTCCATACAAATAAAAAGGGAGTTGCGCCAGCAACTCCCTTTTTTAGGTCCAGCTCAATCGCCCTATAGGGAAGATAAAGCCGATCTATTTGTATTGCAGCAGCCTGGGGGCTATCGCCCCACAAGCTGTCGCAAACCAGTATTTATTGCGCGCTTACGCTACTGGCCTGAAGCCCCTTGGGACCATTCTCCACTTCGAAGCTGACCGCCTGGCCTTCTGCCAGGGTCTTGAAGCCACCGCCCTGAATAGCGCTGAAGTGAACAAATACATCGGCTCCACCATCATCCTGACTGATAAAACCAAAACCTTTGGACTCGTTGAACCACTTAACAGTACCTGTAGACATAGTAAATTACCTTTAAAAATTAAGAATATAGGGTTGTGCGTACAGGTATGGAGAGAGGAGGATTCAATGAGTATCTTGAGTAACTCGAGAGGAACTTCTGGATCTGACCGATAACAATATCTGTAGCGCAGTTCACTATACTCCGCATCCACGCCATATGATAGCGTTATTTTCATCGATCCTGTGCGGGTCACCCCACCTTGCTGAGCACTACATACCCGGGCTAGCGCTTATTGTTCCTCAGAGTGAGCCTGCACTGAGTCCAGTGCATCCTTCAGCGTCTCCTCTGGTAGTGCATTCAACAACTCCGACACCACCTCCGCCGCATTCACTGCACTGGCAGGTAGCGAGTCGGCCTCTGTATTTGACACCAGAACCGCAGCCGCACCCACGACCCTTAACAGGCGCAACCGCTCCTGCATCAGCATTTCAACTTCCTGGCTCAACAACTCAACTTCTTGGCTATTCATAATCGTCTCATGGTTAAAGCGCCAACGTACTCGGCGGCTCCTGTATTCCCGCTCATTCGCTACGGAAACCCCGGCCTCGCTTATGACCGACATACCCGTGCAAGAACCA
This sequence comes from Ectothiorhodospiraceae bacterium, assembly GCA_041641735.1. GTDB lineage: Bacteria > Pseudomonadota > Gammaproteobacteria > Thiohalomonadales > Thiohalomonadaceae > JAPHTQ01. Next base: position 2,202 of record JBEPXU010000276.1, on the reverse strand, counting down.
GCCGATAATGACACCAACGGCCAGCAATAGGAAGATCAGTAACGATCGTGACATCGCTAGGGACCATACCAGGAAGCGGAGCTCAACCACTGCCACATTCTGGATGATAAACAGCACCACCAGGCCGACAAGTGTCAGTACAAGGATCAATCTAGCGTTCATTTCATACTCCTTCAAAGAGGTCGGTGTCCGTTCGGTTCCATCATTCTGTCCCTTTTATTGTCGACTTACTCCTGGCGTTTCTCCTCCGGCGGGGAGGAGGATTCGGTAAGCGGGTCATGGGAGATATGACGCCGCTTACCTCGCCGTGGCGATTGCGGCTCATTTAGCAGCTCGCGATGGAAGCCAACAACCATAAGGATGATAATCACCGAAAAGGGCAGTGCCGCCATAATCACCGCGGATTGCAGTGTCTCAATGCCCCCGGCGAGCAACAGTACCGCGGTCAAAAGACCCAGACCCACGCCCCAGAGTATGCGCAGCCAACGCGGTGGACTGGTACCGCCGTTGCACAACAGGGTGGTGATCACCAGCGTGCCCGAGTCGGCCGAGGTGATGAAGTAGGTGGCGATCAGCAGGGTCGACAACGCCCCGGCCATCATGGTCAGCATCCCCGGGAGGTCCATCGAGTTAATCGTGGTGAACAGGGCACTGGCCACATCCTGCTGCACGACCTCGATGATTCCGCCGTCGCCAAAAATCTCCATCTGCAGTGCGGTACCACCCAAAACAGCGATCCAGATGAAGCTGATCAGGCTGGGTAACAGCATTACACCAAACACGAACTCACCGATGGTTCTGCCTCGGGAGATTCTGGCGATAAACATGCCGACAAAAGGTGACCAGGCAAGCCACCAGCCCCAAAAGAAAACGGTCCAGTCTGATTGCCAGCCGTTATCCTGGTTGCTGCCGGTCCAGAAACTCATTTCGACCAGATGCTGCAAGTAGTTACCCACGGACTGTACCAGTAGGGCCATCTGGTAGTGAGTCGGACCAAAAAGAAAAAAGAAGCCGAGCAACGCCACTGTCAGCCACAGATTCAGTTCGCTCAATACACGCACACCCCGTCGCACCCCAGCAGCCACCGACAGGGTCGCGGCGAGGGTAACCCCGGCGATGATCCACATTTGCTGCCCGGTGGAAGGCTCGGTTTCCAACACGTGGGCCAGGCCGGTGCTCATCTGACTGGCCCCCAGCCCCAGCGTGGTCGCCACACCGAAGACGGTAGCCAGGACAGCAAACAGGTCAAGCAGATAACCGGTCACCGATTCGCTATGTTTGCCGATGACCGGACTAAGTGTCGCACTGATGGTCAGCGGGCGCTGACGGCGAAAACCGAAATAGGCGAGGATCAAAGCAACGGTGGAGAAAATGGCCCAGCCGTTCAAACCCCAATGAAAGAAGGTCAGACGCATCGCCACGGCGGCAGCTTCCGGGCTTTTTTCGCTGCTGAACGGATTGCCGGAAAAGTGCATGATAGGCTCGGCAATGCTCCAGAAGATAAGCCCCACGCCGGTGCCCGCGGCAAACAACATCGCCAGCCAGGACAGAGTGCGGAACTCCGGTTTCTCCTGGTCCTGTCCCAGGCGTACAAAGCGGTAACGCCCCATCCCCAGCCAGGTAATGAAAAGAAACAGGAAGGCGACCAGCGCCACGTAGTACCACTCTAGAAATGCGTTTAGTGAACTACGTGCACTATCAATACCCTCACGCAACGCCTCAGAATAGAACACCCCGACTAGCGCCACCAGCAGGACGCAGAGGGTGGCGGAGAGGGTTAGTAGCGCATTGATTGAACTCGTCTTGTTTTGCATAAATAAACAGCGGTTTCTCCTCTGAGATCTTGAGGGGAACATATGAGCACCCGTTCTGCAAATCGGGGCTAAGGGGTATGGAAACCTGAGAGGGAGTAAGCAAAATGGCGGCTGTCTTACCGTACCGGAGCAATAGCAAACAGTCGGTCTTATGTGGAAAACCTGGATTACATCTTCTAGTGCAAAACCTTCTAAATGGGAAACCAAGGAAGGTGCTGGATTGGAGAACACCGTTTGAGGCAATGCAAGAGCTGTTGCGCTAGGAATTAGAATTCAAGCTTTATTCCTTGTCGGGCCTGACCGGCCCTTAGGCATTTGTGCGCCTCTGGCGTGATAGTCGTAGGGATATCGAAAGAAACTGCTACGCTTGATGGTATAACCCCATGGC
>JBEPXU010000275.1:0-3318 GCA_041641735.1 Ectothiorhodospiraceae bacterium | reverse complement strand
CGCTTATCGGCGGTATCGCCGGTGTCGTGGTGGATCAGGCCATCGACTTTACTGTGCAATCGCAGACCCACGAGATCTATGCCGATGTAGACCGTGGCAACATGAGTTATGAAGAGGCCAACCGCAAGATCCTCGAAATGCAGACAGGCGCCGCACTCATCGAGGGCTTTGGTGATGTCTACGATAAGCTGCCGCCGGAGACCAAGGCCGGTTCCGGCGACCCACGCCTGCCGCTGGAGATGGTAGCCGATGCCGAGGGACTGAAACTGCTGGTCAAGGCCGGCTACGATCCGGGACAGGCCGGTGAGGGCTGGCGCCTGCTTCGCGCGACCGCTGACAAGGTCCGACGCAACGACAACAACGCCTTTGCGATGAGTTTCCTGCCGCCGCAGATGCGATCTCTGCTGCGTGGGGTTTCCGGGCCAATGGGCCAGATACGTGCCGAATCCCTCACCCGCACCATCAGTCAGCTCCCGCCGGATCGCCCCAAATTACTCGCCTCCCTCTCCCGTTCGAAGGAAATCGAGGCACTCAAAAAGGGACGTAAACTCACCACCGGCCAGGCGTCTTTCAACAAAGCGCTCAGCGCCTTTATTCTTGGTGATGCCCGCCGTGCCTACGATGAGGGGGACTGGCGCCGCGCCCGAGATCTCTATCAGGGGGCCTGGGATTCAGGCATGCAATCCGCCGAGGTTGCCTATCGTCTGGGCCAGTCGCAGCTCGGCGGCATGGCCTTCGCCGCCACCGAACGGGAGAAGGAACTCGCCGAAGGGTATCTGCTCAAGGCAATCGATATGAACAAGGGTCTGGCCGATGCCTACAAGGCACTCGGCGAGCTTTACGGCGAGTGGGAGCGTTACGAAGAAGGGATCAAAATGTATCGTCAGTATCTTAAGGTCGACCCCAAGGCCCGCGATCGCAGCCGCATCGAGCGCCAAATCCGTAAGCTGGAACGCAAGGCGAGGAGATAACCATGAAAAACGCCGCACAAACTCTTACTTTGCTGGCTGCAGGACTTCTCGCCAGCAACGCACTGTACGCCGCCTCTGCCGAACTGCGTTATGGTTTTAAGGATGGTGCCACCTACCTGGTCAAACAGCAGTACCACGATGTCAGCACAACCGTCACCACCATGAACATGATGGGGCAGGAAAAAACCCTCGAGTCTCGCCAAAACCGTAGTACCAGCAGCAGCTGGCAGGCAAAAACCAAACGCAGCGGCAACTCCATCACGCTCGATGTGAATTATGGCAAGCAACAGGGCGGCGACCGCTGGGGTGACCCGTCATCCGGGAGCGGCGAAAAGATCTATGGCAACAGCAGCGCCCAAGTCACCCTCGACTCGCAGAAAGGCATGGTCTCGCTTAGCACCAAGCCCGCCGATGACCCGATTGTCGACCTCATCTATCGCTCGCGTTTTTTCTGGATGCCACGGCTTCCCACAAAACGCTTAAAGGTCGGTGACAGCTTTACTTATGACTACACCATGCAAAGCGGCATGGTCACCATGAAGGGAGAGGATGAGTACATCCTTGATGAGGTATCCGGAGGCAACGCCTACTTCACCGTCGAGTCACAGATGCTCACGGTCATTGATTACAGCAAGATGTACCAACAACAGGAGGGCCTGCCTGAAGGGGCTGGGCAGATGATGGTGGGCGGCATGACCCTGGCCCACCAGGGCGAAGGGGCAGCGATCTTCGATTTGAAGGAGGGGATCTTCGTTGAGCGGGAGATGAAAACCGCCTATACCAGCAAGAAGTCAGAGACTCCCGGCATGATGATCAACCGAATGAACGGCACCACCCGTGACCGCTGGGAGATGGAACGGCGCTAGCGGCCATTGCGATACCTGGCATAGAGTCGGATATCACGTTTCTCAGGACCGAGGTTCGGACAAACAAAGTAGCGGCGCAACAGCCGTTCATGTTGAAAACCACACTTCGCGAGCACCCGTGCCGAGGCGGCGTTCTCCGGCAGGCACATGGCCCAGAGGGCGGATATCGCCGTAGCGGCAAACAGCGCCGAACAGACAGCATCCAGCGCCTCCGTGGCATAGCCCCTGCCCCAGGCCTCCTCGGCCAGCACATAACCCAGCCCGGCGCCGCCCTGCCCTAGTTCCGCAGCAATCGTCCCGACCACCCCCGAGGCGTCCTCAATCCCCCAAACGAGCCAACGCCCTTCGTGCCAGCCGACCTCCGCCTCAGCGAGAAAGCGGCGGGCATCCGCCAGCGTTCGGTGGCGCGGCCACGCCAGAAAGCGGCAGACATTCTGATTGCTCGCATAGGCAAAAATCGCCTCGGCATCACCGGCTACTACCGGACGCAGGCATAAACGTGACGTCACAATACTTTCCAGACTGTTTAGCGCCGCCGGTGTTTCTTTTCGAGACATGTTCTCATCGCTCTGTTCAGTCCACACGGCAAGAGTGCTAGCATGGGACAGGCTTCAACCCAACCAATCAAGCGCCCGATGGACAAGGATCACTGGTACGTTTATATCGTACGCTGCAGCGACAATACGCTCTACACCGGTGTCGCCCGGGATCTTCCGCAGCGCATTAAACAACACAATGACGGCAAGCGCGGAGCACGTTATACCCGCGCCCGTCGCCCGGTCGAACTGGTCTACCAAGAGGCGGCCACTGACCGCTCCGCGGCACAGCAGCGCGAATACCAGATTAAACAGCTTACGGCCGCGCAAAAACGCCAGCTCATCCTTTGCCAGGCAGCTGCTACGATGCCGTGAGCCGCATGACCTGCAAAAGAACGTACCCTCGCATATACTGTCTACAATTAAACTCCACCTGCTGAGTAACAGACACGGGCCGCAAGAGCACAGGAGGCGAGCAGCATGGCCGAAAACGAGAACAAAAAAGACGAAAATCCCGCCGAAGAGGAGGCAAGCCCCGCGTCCGCTCCTAATGCCGGGACACAAACGGAAACAGGCGAAGCCCCACCCAAGAAGGCGGCATCAACCAAGAAGGCGGTAAAGAAGAAGGCCGCGCGCAAGAAGATCTCGGTGAAAAAGGTTGCCAAGCCATTACCGGAAACTCCTTCCCCTGCCAGCAGTGACACGGACGAGAGCAATAGCGAGCAGGGCCACAGCGAACCACCCGGCAGCGAATCCAGCTGGTCAGAACCACCGAAAAGCTTCTGGTGGCGGGCCAGCATTATGATCGTGGTGGTGGTGATCTTCTTCGGCTTTATCCGCAATGCTGCCAAGGAGGCTAATGAGGAGGTCGTGGCAAAGGATGTGAACACTGCGACAGTCCCTGCGGAAGTCCTCAGTCAGGACAGTCCTGCCGGCAGCACTGGG
>JBEPXU010000274.1:0-3323 GCA_041641735.1 Ectothiorhodospiraceae bacterium | reverse complement strand
CGTTGGTCTGAGGGGCTGCATCAGGCAGTGGAGGCCAAGGAGGGGCTTGAAATTCAGAATGAGAATCAGACGCTGGCGTCCATTACATTCCAGAACTATTTCCGTTTATACAATAAGCTGTCAGGGATGACCGGTACTGCAGATACCGAGGCTTACGAGTTCCAGCAGATTTACAATCTTGAGGTTGTTGTCATACCGACACACAGACCGATGATTCGACAGGATCTTGGTGACCTCATCTACCTGACTGCGCATGATAAATATGATGCGATTATTGAAGATATTATTGACTGCCACAAGCGTAAACAACCGACTCTGGTCGGTACGACATCGATCGAGATTTCTGAGTATCTCTCAGGCTTGTTAGATAAGTCGAAGATTCCACATGAAGTACTAAACGCGAAACAGCACGATCGGGAGGCTGAGATTGTTGCGCAGGCCGGTAGGCCCGGTGCTGTGACTATCGCAACCAACATGGCGGGGCGAGGTACTGATATTGTTCTTGGAGGTAACCTTGATTCCGCTATCGCCGCCCTGGGGGATGATGCAGGAAGCGAGGCGATTGAAACGGAAAAAGCAGAATGGAAGAAACGCCAGGAAACGGTACTCTCTGCCGGTGGCCTGCATATTATCGGTACTGAACGGCATGAGTCCCGGCGGATCGATAACCAGCTGCGCGGTCGTTCAGGGCGTCAGGGTGATCCGGGTTCCACACGCTTTTATCTTTCACTTGAAGATAATCTGATGCGAATCTTCGCCTCGGATCGTGTTTCAGCCATTATGCAGAAATTGGGTATGCAAGAGGGCGAGGCGATCGAACACCCATGGGTGTCACGGGCCATAGAGAATGCCCAACGTAAAGTCGAAGGGCATAACTTCGATATTCGTAAAAATCTTCTTGAGTATGATGATGTTGCGAATGATCAGCGTAAGGTGATCTATGAGCAACGTAATGAGTTGATGGGTTTGGATGATATTTCTGACAACATCAAGGTGATCCGAGACGATGTGATAAACGGTGTGATTGACGAGTATATTCCGCCACAAAGCATGGAAGAACAGTGGGATGTGGAGGGGCTCGTTCTACGCCTTGAGGATGACTTTGGTGTGAAGCTTGAGCTCAGGAGCTGGCTTGACAGTGATAGCACCTTGCACGAGGAGTCCTTGCGCGAGCGCATTTTGGATGAAATGGTCAAGGTATACGAGGAGAAAGAGCAGCAGGCAGGAAGTGAGGTGATACGTAACTTCGAGAAGGCCGTTATGCTGCAGGTGATTGATAGCCTGTGGAAGGAGCATCTCGCAGCTATGGACTATCTCCGCCAGGGAATACACCTTCGAGGTTATGCGCAAAAGAATCCCAAGCAGGAATATAAACGTGAGTCTTTTGAACTCTTTTCGCAATTGCTTGACCGTATAAAATACGATGTCATTAGCATCGTCTCTAAAGTCGAAGTTAAGGCCGAGGAGGATGTAAAAGCAGTTGAAGAGCAACGTAGGAGTCACGTTGAGGTTAATTTCCAGCACGACGAACTTGAGAGTTTCGCTACTGAAGAGGAGCCACAAGAGGCGGAAGCTTCGGAAGAGTCAGCCCAGCCCTTTGTTCGTGATGGAAGGAAGGTAGGCCGTAATGAGCCCTGTCCCTGCGGTTCAGGGAAGAAATACAAACAGTGTCACGGGAAAATCAGTTAGTTATAACGAGGCTGATAAGATGGCAGTAGGTTATACAGAATTAACTGAATTGCACCCCGTTGCGGGTATCCGGATCGGGGTGACATGTGCCGGTATAAAGAAAACCGGTAGAAGAGACCTTGTGTTGTTCGAGGTTGCAGCCAGCAGTCACACTGCCGCGGTATTTACCCGTAATGCCTTTTGTGCGGCCCCAGTCATAGTGGCAAAACGCCATTTGACTCTGGATGCACCGCGCTACTTCCTGATTAATACAGGTAATGCCAATGCAGGGACTGGTAAGGCCGGCCTTGCTGATGCGGAAGAATGCTGTGCAGCGCTTGCCGAGGAACTCGGGTGTTCCGCTCAATCGGTTTTACCGTTTTCAACCGGCGTGATCGGCGAAAATCTTCCTGTCGATAAAATCACGGCGGCGCTTCCCGAACTGGTTAAGAGTGTAAAAGAAGATAACTGGGAAAATGCGGCATATGGTATTTTAACGACAGATACGGTTCCTAAAGCCGTTTCCCGCCAGGTGAGCATCGGTGGTGAGATGGTCACCATTACCGGCATTTCCAAGGGCTCCGGAATGATTCGACCCGATATGGGGACCATGCTCTCTTTCATCGCCACCGACGCCGTAGTTAAGCCGGAGTTACTGAATGAGTTGCTGCAATCAGCGGTAAACCAATCGTTCAATCGCATAACCGTTGATGGGGATACCTCAACCAACGATGCCTGTGTCCTGACAGCCACGGGACAAAGCGGCGTCGAGGTTAAGGCGGGTGCCGAAGGTTATGGGGAGTTCCATCAAGCGCTGACTGAGGTGTTTATTGAACTTGCCCAACGTATCGTGCGTGATGGCGAAGGGGCAACGAAATTTATCTCCGTCAGGATTGAGGGAGGAAGGGATGAAGAGGAGTGTGCAAAGGTCGCCTATACGGTTGCACACTCGCCGCTTGTTAAAACGGCACTGTTTGCCAGCGATCCCAACTGGGGGCGAATTCTTGCCGCTGTAGGTCGTGCGGGAATCCCTGAGCTTAATCTTGAGGCTGTATCCATCTATCTTGATGATGTTTGTATTGTCTCTGATGGCGGGCGTGATAAGGGATATAGTGAGCAGCGCGGTCAGATGGTTATGGATCGTGATGAATTAACCATCAAGGTAGACCTTGCGCGTGGTGCAGCGGTCACGACGGTGTGGACCTGTGATCTCTCATACGATTACGTCAAGATTAACGCTGAATACCGTACCTGAGCGGTAATGAAGCAAAAGCCCGACAATAAACAAACCGGACGGTTACACGTTGTCGCTGCGGTTATTGTGGATACCAGCGGCAGGATACTGCTGGCAAAGCGTGCAAAATATCGGCATCAAGGTGGACTCTGGGAGTTTCCTGGTGGGAAGGTCGAGACAGAGGAAGCCCCAGAGCAGGCACTGGTGAGGGAGCTGGAGGAGGAACTCGGTATTAATGCCACGGAGTTTCACCCACTCATCACGGTTGCACATGATTACCCCGATCGTGCTGTCTTATTGGATGTCTGGCGTGTCACAAAGTTTACGGGTGAGCCACATGGTGTAGAGGGACAGCCGGTACGTTGGGTCGCTCCTGATAACCTAACGCATTATCCTTTCCCAGCCGCAAACCGACCGATTG
>JBEPXU010000273.1:0-3362 GCA_041641735.1 Ectothiorhodospiraceae bacterium | reverse complement strand
GGGTGGAATTACGACTGCAGGACTACCGCAAGCTCAACGAGCGATTCGACCACATCGTCTCCATCGAGATGTTCGAGGCAGTCGGCGAATCCTATTGGGACACCTACTTCGACACCCTGCGCCGCAGCCTCAAGCCCGGAGGTCGGGCCTCGCTGCAGGTCATCACCATCGACGAGGGGCGCTTCGGCAGCTATCGCCGGCGCGCCGACTTTATTCAGAAATATATCTTCCCCGGCGGCATGCTTCCCTCGGTTGAGGCCTTTACCCGACACGCCTGCGCAAACGGGCTCAAGATCGAATGTCTTGATATGTTCGGTCTCGATTACGCCCGCACCCTGCGACGCTGGGATACCCGCGTGGCCGCACGCAGCGGTGAGATCCTGGCTCAGGGTTTCGATCAGCGCTTCATCAACATGTGGCGCTACTACCTGGCCTACTGTGAAGCGGGCTTTCGCAGCGATCGCATCGACCTGATGCAGGTCAGCCTCACGGGGGAGTGAGCAGAACGGAGCTCTCACGCGGCAAGTTGTTACTCTACGGCGCCAACGGTTTCCCGCTGGCGCTGCTGGGACTGCCGCTTTATGTCTACCTGCCCACCTTCTATGCCGTTGAGATGGGTCTCGGCCTCGCGGTCACTGGCGGGATACTGTTATTGGTTCGTCTGTTCGACTTAATCAGCGATCCGCTTATCGGCCTTTTCAGCGACCGGCTTGCACACTTTGGCAATCCGCGCCGACTCGCAATGTGGCTCGGGGCGCCGCTACTGCTGCTGGGCGTTGAGATGCTGTTCCGGCCAGCCGCCAGTGTCGGCAGTGGCTACTTGCTGATGTGGTCGATGCTGACCTTCCTCGGCTGGACCCTGGTCACCATCCCCTACACCGCATGGGGAGCTGAGCTTAGCCCGTCCATCCATCAACGCAGCCGCGTCGCAGCCAGCCGCGAGGGGTTTGTCATCCTCGGCACGACCACCGTACTGCTCGTACCGTTGCTACCCGGTATCGTGCCGGAGCAGCGCGATATGCTGGCACTGCTGGCGACACTGGTCTGGATATCCCTCCCGCTGACGCTGCTGCTTTGCTCCCTGCTCAGTGAACGCGTTACGGACGCCGGCCGACAAAACTGGCGCGAAGGCCTCACCGCTCTGTATCGCAACCAACCACTGCAACGTCTGCTGAGCATTTATCTGCTAAATAATATCGCCAATGCCTTGCCGGCTACCCTGTTCCTGCTCTTCGTCACTCACCGTCTTCAAACGCCGGAGTGGATCGCCCCACTGCTGGGCGTCTACTTCCTCAGCGGCCTGCTCGGCCTGCCCTTGTGGCTCGCTATAGCTCGCCGGCGTGGCAAGCAGTTCGCCTGGGGGCTGTCGATGCTACTCGCCTCGATTGCCTTCACCGGAGTCCCGCTGCTCGGGCCCGGCGACACCACCGCCTTCCTGCTGATCTGTCTGGTCTCGGGCCTGAGTCTCGGCGCAGACATGGCGCTGCCTGCCTCGATACAGGCGGATGTTCTCGATCTCGATCGGCAACTGAGTGGTTCACAGCGCGCCGGCCTGCTGTTCGGGATCTGGGGCATGCTGACCAAACTGTCACTGGCCCTTGCCGTGGGCATCGCCTTCCCGCTTCTGGCGCTTACCGGTTTCGACAGCAGTCCCGCCGCCTCGCCGCCAGCCGCCCTGATGACCCTCTCCCTGCTCTATGGCGTGTTGCCGATCCTGCTCAAGCTCGGTGCGCTCAAGTTGCTGAGAGGATTCAACCTGACCCTTAGAGGTGAAAGCCATGAAACGCTCCCTGCTGCTGCTTCTGCTGCTGCCCGCCGTACTGCTCCTGAAAGGGTGTAGCGCCATGAATCCCGAAGAATATGCCGACACCACCCCCGAGCTTCACATCGAGGAGTACTTCAACGGCAAGGTACGTGCCTGGGGTATCTTCCAGGATCGCAGCGGTAAGGTGAGACGCCAGTTCAGCGTCGACATCCTCGGTGAGGTCGATGGCGACACCCTGACCCTGACCGAGGACTTCCGCTACCAGGATGGAGAGGTGAGCCAGCGCATCTGGACCATCCGACGGCTCGATGAACATCGTTACGAGGGTCGGGCGGATGACGTCATCGGGGTGGCCAATGGGCTAGCCTACGGCAAAGCCCTTAATTGGCGCTATCACCTGCTGCTGCAGGTCGGTGACAGCCAGTACAAGGTCCACTTCAACGATTGGATGTTCCTCCACGAAGATGGCGTGCTAATCAACCGGGCGACGATGAGCAAGTTCGGCATTCGTTTGGGAGAGGTCACCCTCTTCTTTCGCAAACTCGACTGAGTCCCGGAGAGGTCAATCATTATGGTCAAGCTACGACATCTTAGCGCCCTTTGCCTTCTGTTACCTTCACTCGTGTTCGCCTCGGCGCTGCCTGAAAAGTGGCGGCTCGACGACATCGATCTCAACCGAATTAGTAGTGGCTCCGCCTACTATGCGGGGCTATTCCGCATCTACGACGCCGCGCTCTATGCCACGGATGAGCACAGCATCGCCTTTGACGGCACACCTCTGCGCCCCTTATGCCTGTCACTGGCCTACCGGGTCAGCATTGAACGGGAGCAATTGATCGAGGCCGCTGAACAGGCCCTGAAAAAACAGAGAGGTGACCTCACCGCGCTGCGTCAGCAGGTGCAGATAGTGCACGATCATTATCGGGACGTTCAAAGCGGCGACAGCTATGCGCTTTGCTACCAACCCATTGCAGGAACACACCTCTTTTACAACGGCGAGCTGCAAGTCACGCTCCCGGGTGAGGATTTTGCCCGCGCTTACCTTGGCATCTGGTTGGGCGAACGGCCACTATCACCGACACTGCGGGATGCGTTGCTCCCCAAGGAGAGGAAGATAGCACCGGCAGCCAACTAAGCCATTCCCGTACTCATGATAAGCCCTTAAATTTGTATGTTTTTATTTTTAAATCAACAGCTTGACATTAACCTAGCAAATCACTATGTTTTACCTGCGGCAACACTGCCGTATTCGGAAGCATCACCACTGTGCGTCGGTTATCCGGCGAAAGTAGTAGCAGTTGGATGAGCAAACCGGGAAACGTGTTAATCCTTTGATATGTAAGGAGTATTTGTAATGGCTAAGAAAATGCACGATACCCCAATGCTTGACCAGCTGGAAAGCGGCCCGTGGCCCAGCTTTGTCACTGGCCTCAAGCGTCTGGCAAACGACAACGACATGATGGTTGACCTGATGGGTCAGCTGGAAACCTCCTACGAAACCAAGAAAGGTTACTGGAAAGGCGGTACCGTGGGCGTTGTCGGTTATGGCGGCGGTGTTATCCCCCGCTTCACCGAGCTGATGGGCGACGATAAGCAG
>JBEPXU010000272.1:0-3367 GCA_041641735.1 Ectothiorhodospiraceae bacterium | reverse complement strand
GTCCATCTCCTCGTCCACATCCAGCTTTTGTGCCAGCAGGACCATCTCCTGTTCCAGCCGATCCTGGTCCAGCTCCTGTTTGAGTTCCGCCAGGCGCTCCTGTAGCCGTTGCCGCAGGTTGCTCAGGACCTCCGGCAGGCGTTGGCGAACGGTTTTAACGACCTCCGCGGCGCTGTCACAGCGCTGGGTGATGATGCTCTGGAGCTTTTCCCCCTCTCGCTGGCGATTGGCATTGAGTTCATCCAGCGCTTGTTCAAGCAGCGCCAGGAGTTCGACCTGCAACTGCTCTTCATCCACACCGGGGGATTCGAGTACACCGGGCCAGCGGAGCACTTCCAGGGAATTGACCGGTGCCGGGTTGTAGATGACCGCATCCACCTCGCGGCTGGCATGGGAGAGCTGCTTGACCAGCTCCAGGTTAACGGCCAGCTCGCCGGCCACCGCCTGGGGCGGCTGGTAGCGGACATTACACTCGACCTTGCCGCGTGCCAGTTGCTGGCCGATACGCTCGCGAAGCTTCGGCTCGAGGCTGCGCAGCTCCTCAGGGAGTCGCGGAGTGACCTCCAGGTAACGGTGGTTGACCGAACGCAACTCCAGTTGCAGGGCTCCCCACTCGCCCTGGCCCTGTTGGCGGGCAAAGGCTGTCATACTCCGAATCATGGATACTCCCATTACCGATTTGATAGACTTGTCATTTATGGTAAACCTAACCGCCACTGAGAAAAACCGGCAGGGCGGTTGAGCGCGGGAGCGGATGAACGATAATACTAACAGCCTCAGTCCTGGAACGCGGCTGGAAAATTACACGATTAACCGCACGCTGGGTGGAGGCGGATTCAGTATCGTCTACCTGGCCGAGGATGCCGAGTCCGGTGAGCAAGTGGCTATCAAGGAGTATATGCCGCTGAAGCTGGCGCATCGTGGTGAAGACGGCTGTACCATCTACCCCAGTGATGACAAGGCCGGAGAGGCGTTTTCCCATGGCCGCCGCATGTTCTTCCAGGAAGCCAATGCCCTGGCAGCGATCAGGCATCCCAATATCATCAACGTTGTAAATTTTTTCCGTGCCAACGGTACGGTCTACATGGTGATGGAGTTCGTCAAGGGGATTAATCTTCAGGACTACATCAAGCGCCACAAGGGTGGCCTGAGCGAAAAGTTTATCTATCACGTCTTTCTTCCGCTGCTCGACGGTTTGAATCTGTTGCACTCGAAGGGGCTGCTGCATATGGATATCAAGCCGGGCAACATCCACTTACGTCCGGGCGGCGACCCCGTGTTGCTTGATTTCGGTGCCGTGCATCAGATGCAGACCAGCCGAAAGTATCAGCCTGGGCAGGTCCTGACCCTGGGATTTTCGCCGGTGGAGCAGTCAATGTCGGGTGGCTATGTCGGGCCCTGGACCGATATCTACGCCATTGGCGCCACCATGCGCGCCTGCATTGAAGGGCATGCGCCCCCCCCTGCCGAAGAGCGGCGGATGGACGACAGCATGAAGCCGGCCTATGAGATGTTCAAGAAGGGCTATTCGGCGAAACTGTTAAAGGCCATCGACTGGGCGATGGAGGTCGACCCGATGTATCGGCCCCAAAGCGTGGACGAATTGCTCGATGCCATGAACAACGGTGGTGGACCACCGAAGGATGAGCCCGGAGATAAGGATGAGCGGGAAGGCGGTTCGGTACTGGATCGGCTGGCAAGCAGTCTCTCATGGATAAAGGGAGGGACGCGGTGAGGTACGAAGTCGGCCAGGCCAATCGCCTGGGTAATCGCAGCAGCAATCAGGATCGTTTCTGTCCGATCGAGACTGACGAAGGGGTTCTGCTGGTGCTGGGTGACGGTATGGGCGGGCAGGCTTTTGGGGAACTGGCAGCACAAACCCTCATTGACTGTGCCCTTGATGCCTATCTGCAGGCGGTTCGCCCCATCGCCAACCCCAAGGAGTTCCTTGCGGCTATCATCAAGCATGCGCACCTTCAGATCATCGCCTTTGGACAACGCCAGGAGCCCCCTGTCACGCCGGGGACAACGGCGGTGTTGTGCCTGATACAGAATAACGAGGCGACATGGGCACATGTTGGCGACAGTCGCCTGTATATCTACCAGCAGGGCCTGCCGCTTTATCGCACCACCGACCACTCATACGTTGAACAGCTCTACCAGAAGGGTGAAATCAGCCGCTGGGAGCAGGAGACACACCCTAAACGCAACCAGATCACCCAGTGCCTGGGTTGCCGGCGTGAACTGCCAAAGGTGAGCACCAGCAATACGGTTATGCTCAAATCCAATGATGTGATCCTGCTTTGCTCGGATGGTCTGTGGGGGCCTCTTGATGATTCCCAAATGGGGGCCATGTTGGAGAGTGAAGGGTCCCTGGATGACGCGCTGAATGCGATCGCGGAAAAGGCGGAAAAGCTCAGTTATCCGCAGAGCGATAATATCAGTGCACTGGCACTGCGCTTTATCTCTGACGAGGGGGAGCAATCTCTCGATAACACCAATCAGGAATCGACTGACGGTAACAAGGAGGATCCCCTTGAGGATGCGATTGCGCAAATCGAGGAGGTGATTCGTGAGTATGAGAAGGAGATCGACCAGTGAGGCCCCATTTCGCTCCGGCGTTGTCCTGAAATAAATTACTCCTTCGTTACTGGGCCCTCTCTCGTCACAAGTCGCACCGCCTGCCCAGACTCCGGTACAATAGCGCTCCCGCAATGAAGCGAAAATCTTAAGGTAGGTTCCCATGCGCCCAAGTGGCCGCCAGCCCGATGAGCTGCGTCAAATCCGTATTACCCGCAACTACACCATGCATGCCGAAGGATCGGTGCTGGTGGAGTTTGGTGACACCAAGGTCCTGTGTAACGCCACGGTCGAGGAGCGTGTGCCGCGCTTTCTTAAGGGCAAGAAACAGGGCTGGGTTACCGCCGAGTATGGCATGTTGCCCCGCGCCACCGGCATGCGCATGGGGCGCGAGGCGGCGATGGGGAAACAGGGCGGACGGACCATGGAGATCCAGCGCCTTATCGGCCGGTCGCTGCGAGCCGTGGTGGATCTCTCCGCGCTGGGTGAGCGCACGGTGACCGTCGATTGCGATGTGATTCAGGCCGACGGCGGGACCCGCACGGCCTCGATTACCGGGGCCTATGTGGCGTTGGTTGATGCGGTTACTCACCTCAAGGGGAAAAAACTGATCAAGAAAGATCCGCTGCACGGTCATCTTGCCTCGGTGTCGGTGGGGATCTTCGACGGCACCCCGGTGCTGGACCTGGACTATGCCGAGGACTCCAACGCCGAGACCGACATGAACGTGGTAATGAATGACGGTGGTGCATTCATCGAGGTGCAGGGCACGGCTGAGGGGCACGCC
>JBEPXU010000271.1:0-3382 GCA_041641735.1 Ectothiorhodospiraceae bacterium | reverse complement strand
CCTGTATCTCGTCGCACTCCATACCGGTGACGAACACCAATTGCTCAACCGTTTCCACGCCTTCTGCCACGATACGCAGATTGATACTCTTGGCCATGGCAATAATCGCCGTGGTCAGGGAGGCGTGTTCGTGATTGTTGTATATATCCTTGATGAAACTACGATCAATTTTCAGGTAGTCAAACGGGAAATGCATCAGGTAACTCAGGGAGGAATAGCCGGTACCGAAGTCATCCAGTGAAAGGAATACCCCCATCTGTTTGAGCTTCTTTAGCAGTTCACCTGTCCTGGCGATATCCTCTGCCAACACCCGTTCGGTCAACTCCAGTTCCAGCTGCCTCGGTTCCAGTCCACTCTTATCCAGCGCATCAATGACCATTTCGAGGAAATTATCGGCATGCAACTGTTTGAACGAAATATTCACCGCCACGCGGAGTTTGCCAAAACCGGAATCATTCCATTGCTGGCACTGTGAACACGCCCTCTCAAGCAACCATGGTGTCAGCTGAATTATTTTACCGCTGGCCTCCAGCACATCGATAAAGTTATCCGGTGAGATGAGCCCCCGCTGTGGATGTTGCCAGCGCATCAGTGCTTCCATGCCAACCACCTTTTCACTCACCGCTGCCACCCTCGGCTGGTAGTAGAGTGTAAATTCCTGTTTGGCGATCGCCCGGCTCAGATCCTGCTCAAGCTCAAAACGTTTCTGAGTCTCTGCTTCGAGCCGTTCATCAAAGAGTACATATTGCTGTGAAGGCGTGATTTTGGCCACACTCAGCGCCGTACCAACATTCATTAACAACTGTTCTGTCGAGTACTCACCACCATTGGTTACGCATACCCCAATCGCCAGCGATATTGTGACCTGCTTGCCCTCCAGACAAAAAGGCTCGGCAAAGATATTATGCAGCTTTGATACGATGTAATCCGTCTCCTGATCAGCAAAGTGATTTTCAAGAATCACGATAAATTTACTGCTGTCACTACGCCCCACCGTACCGCCTCCAGGCACCGTGGCCCGGATCCGTTCGGCCGCCAGGCGAAAAAGTTTGTCCGCGAGGTTATGCCCGAGACTGTCGGAGACCCCGTTGAAATTCACCAGCTGTATCTTGAATACCGCCATTGGACTTTCTGTCGTAAAACTATGTTGCTGGACCCTGGTCAAGACGTGATGAATTCCCTGGCGATTATACAACCCGGTCTCCTCGTCATAGCGTTCAAGGTAGCTCAGGCGTTGTTGTTGCTGGATATTCTTTTCGCGGTTGTAGCGGGCAATCAGCTGGTCGGCACGATAGACAATGGTCAATAGAAACAGATAAAGCAAAAGGAAAAGTCCCAGCACGACGCCCAGAACCCGGTATCCGCTCTGTTTTATATCCGCCACCATCGGTGTTGCATCTGAATAGATCTCAAACACACCCTCAACCGGCTCATCAAATGACCGCCTGATCGGGATATAGGAGGTAATGAGGTTTTTGTTAAATATTTTTTGTTCGTGGACGGAGCGTTGATCGCGATAGATGATCTCTGTGATCGCGATACCTTCGCGTGCTTTGCGAAAACCAGCATTGCCTTCGCGATCGGTACCAATCTGGTCTGTCTGCGTAGAGAAGATGACCCTCCCGCCAAGGTCATAGATCTTCACCTTGGCGATGCGCAGCCCCTGGATCTTTTCGAAAATGTCGTGACGTAAATGATTGAGTTCATCACGCCCTTTAAGTTCTTCAGAGGTCAGCTGATTCGCTGTATGCAGGAACGAGCCATATTTGGGCCACAGGCTATTGACCAGTATACGTGCGATTTCTTTATTCGCCTGACCTTCACGCTCCACCAAGTCGTCAGTGGCAATCTGGCGATAGAACACCACCAATACCACAGCAACCAGCGCAATCCCTATCAGACTGGCGATCGAATAATTACGCGTCAGGCGCCATGCCTTAACCATATTATTTCACTGCCGTTAAGTATTCCTAACAGCCTGCGCAGGAAACGGAGGCAGGCTAAATCCTTGGAACTACTGCATTACCACAGTAACAATATGGTTTATATTTACAATAAAATCTACCGACTAGCACGGATTGGTCTCTGGCGAACATCAATCAGCACTGCTCCCAGGGCAACCCCTCAAACCGCCAGCCACCGATGGAACTGCGATGGTGACTTTCATCCAATTCACCCTCGAAACCATCGGCAATATTGAAAACATTGGTAAAACCCTTCTCGATCAACACCCGTCCTGCCTCCAGTGAGCGTTTACCGCTGCGGCAAATGAGCAGTATCGGGGCACAACCCTCTTCACTGTCGCAGATCACACCGCCGAGCATCAGCTCCCGCACCTGTCGGACAAAATTCGGATTAATTTCCCAATCCGGCTCATCGATCCAGGGGATGTGCACTGCACCTGAAGGGTGACCGACGAACAGATACTCCATATTTGAGCGGACATCCACCAGTACCGCCCGCGGGTCATCCTGTAACAGCTGCCAGGCCTGTTTCGGGGTGAGCGTCTTCACCTGCTCCTCTGCCATGATGTCCTCTCTTAATTTTCGGCCCTGTTCTCACTAAGCATATACCAGCCATCCCCCCTCGGAGCGAATCGCGTTACAATCCGCACCCATGAGTTCAGATTACATCAAACCGCCCAAACTGCTGATGCGGCCCATCGGCCGCGCGATTGCCGATTTTGACATGATCCGCGAGGGAGACCGAGTGCTACTCGGGCTTTCCGGCGGCAAGGATTCGCTCGCCCTTTTGCATGTGCTGCGCCACCTGCAACGCCATGCACCGATCGACTTCGAGGTGGGGGCCATCACCATCGACCCGATGATCCCCGGCTTCGACCCCTCGCCGCTGAAGCAGTACCTGGCTGACCTGGGGGTCCCCTATATCTACGATGCAGAACCCATTGCCGACGAGGCGATGAAGTTCCAGGAGGACCCCAGCTTCTCCTTCTGCGCCTTCTGCTCGCGGTTAAAGCGTGGCTCCATCTACAGCCAGGCGCGTGAGCACGGCTATAACGTCATTGCCCTGGCGCAGCACCTGGACGACCTGGCCGAGAGCTTCCTCATGTCCGCCTTCCACCGCGGCCAGCTCGGCACCATGAAGGCCCACTACGTCAACGACAAGGGTGACCTGCGCATCATCCGCCCGCTGGTCTACGTGCGCGAACGCCAGACGGCGGCCTTTGCCGAGAATGCCGGGCTGCCGGTCATACCGGACAATTGCCCTGCCTGCTTTTCAAAGCCCACCGAGCGGCAGCACTTCAAGGAGTTACTGGCCAGCGAGGAGGGGCGCTACAAGCACCTCTTTCGCAACCTGCTGCATACCCTCAAGCCGCTGATGGCGGACGACAACCGGGGTGGCCGCGAAGAATGAGCAAGCC
>JBEPXU010000270.1:0-3396 GCA_041641735.1 Ectothiorhodospiraceae bacterium | reverse complement strand
ACTGCACCTTATCAGCCGCTACAGCGGTGCCAACAGCGAAAATATCCCCCTGCATAAACTTGGCAGTGGCCAGTGGGAAAAGGCCAAACGCAAGGCCAGTGAGAAGATCCGCGACGTGGCTGCTGAGTTACTGGAGATTTATGCCAAACGCGAGGCACGTCAGGGCCATCGCTATCAGATCGATGACGGGCAGTACATCTCCTTTGCCGCCGGCTTTCCCTTCGAGGAAACCCCCGATCAGCAGGAAGCCATTGATGCAGTGCTTGCCGACATGCGTGCTGAACAGCCGATGGACCGGTTGATCTGCGGCGACGTCGGGTTCGGTAAAACCGAGGTAGCCATGCGGGCAGCCTATGTCGCGGTCATGGGGGGGCGTCAGGTGGCGGTGCTGGTTCCCACCACCCTGCTGGCCGAACAGCACGCCCAGAACTTTCGTGACCGTTTCGCCGACTGGCCGGTACGTATCGAGTCACTCTCGCGCTTTCGCTCCAACAAGGAGCAACAGAGGGTCCTCAAATCCCTTGAGGAGGGAACGGTAGATATCGTCATCGGTACCCACAAGCTGCTGCAGGAAGGGATACGTTACAAGCAGCTCGGGATGGTCATCATCGATGAGGAACACCGTTTCGGGGTACGCCAGAAAGAGCGATTCAAGGCCCTGCGGGCTGAGGTCGATGTCCTGACACTCACCGCCACCCCCATTCCAAGGACCCTTAACATGGCTATGGGGGGTATTCGTGAACTGTCGATCATCGCCTCACCGCCTGCACGGCGGCTGGCGGTGAAAACCTTTGTCCAGGAGTGGAATCCGGAACTCATCAAGGAGGCCTGCCTGCGTGAAATCAAGCGTGGCGGCCAGGTCTACTTCCTGCACAACGAGGTAGAGTCCATTGATAAAATCGCCCGCGAACTCGCGCAGTTGTTACCGGAGGCCACGCTTGGCACCGCCCACGGCCAGATGCCCGAACGCGAACTGGAAAGGGTGATGTCTGACTTCTACCACCAGCGTTTTAATGTACTGGTTTGCACCACAATTATTGAAACAGGGATCGATGTTCCCAGTGCCAACACCATTATAATGAACCGTGCCGACCGTCTGGGTCTGGCACAGCTCTACCAGCTCAGAGGCAGAGTCGGTCGCTCCCACCACCGGGCCTACGCCTACCTCGTTATCCCCTCCAAGCGGAATATGACCAAGGATGCGGTAAAACGTCTGGAGGCCATCGAATCCATCGAGGAACTTGGCACCGGCTTCACCCTTGCCACGCATGATCTTGAGATTCGCGGTGCCGGGGAATTGCTCGGCGAAGAGCAAAGTGGGCAGATGCATGAAATCGGCTTCAGTCTCTACAGTGAACTGCTGGAACGGGCGGTCAAGGCCCTGAAGTCCGGGCATGAACCGGAACTGGAGAAGCCCCTGCTTCACGGCACCGAAGTGGATCTGGGCGTTCCGGCGCTTATCCCCGACGACTACTTGCCCGATGTCCACAGCCGCTTGCAGCTCTACAAGCGTATCGCCAATGCCGAAACCACCGAGGATCTGGATGAGCTACAGGTAGAGATGATTGATCGGTTCGGCCTGTTGCCGGAGCCGGTTAAAAATCTCTTTACCCTGACCGGACTAAAACTCAAGGCGACTCCCTTCGGCATCAACAAGGTGGAGTTGGGGGCCGAGGGCGGTCGTATCAGCTTTAACAAGGAACCGGATATCGATCCCATGAAATTGATTCAACTCCTGCAACAGCGACCGCAGGATTACCGTTTAGACGGCCAGGAGCGCCTCAAAGTGACCTGCAAGCTCCCCCAACTTTCTGATCGTGTTGAACTTATCGAGCAACTACTACGGCATTTTTCATCCGGGAATTGATCTAGATCACTTAAATGTTTAAATTTGGAACGTATATTGCTCTAGATTGTCCGAAATGATTAGAAACCACTATTTTACTGCCTATCAGGCAGAAAAGTAGCGATAACACTACGCTTTTATGACAGACCAAGTCAGACAATACTGACAATATCTGCAACAGGAGGGGGTAACTATGAATCTTTATCGCTGGGTGCGTGACAGGAAGGGGAGCTACGTCGCTGCCATTCTAGCCATGCTCTTTCTTTTTCTGCCTCAGGTAACCGTTGCGGCCTCCAGCTACCTGCAGGAACTGGAAGCAGAAGCCGCCCGCACCGATACTGAAAATGGTGGTGCGACCGAACAAACGGAAGGGCAAGAGTGGAGTCACGAGGAGCAGCCTCTGAATGGCGATACCATTGAGGCGGGTTTGAGCAAGGAGCAGTTCGAGGAGTCGCTCAAAAAGAATTTCTATGGCAGCTACCTGTTCTACTCCACCCTCAGTGACAATGATCAGCAAAGCGTATACACCGATTATCAGGACAAAAACGATATTGGCAGTATTCGC
This sequence comes from Ectothiorhodospiraceae bacterium, assembly GCA_041641735.1. GTDB lineage: Bacteria > Pseudomonadota > Gammaproteobacteria > Thiohalomonadales > Thiohalomonadaceae > JAPHTQ01. The sequence continues at coordinate 985 of JBEPXU010000270.1, read as the reverse complement.
GAGTCCATCAAATCATACATGAAAAACTGATTATCCTTTAATCAGTAATCCAGCCAGATAAAAAGGTAGATCTTTATGAAGTTCACGAGCCGGTTAATAGTCCTTTCTCTGGGCGTGTTGGTAACCTTGTCACAGGCCGCCTATGCCGCGGACCTCGACGTTAAACTCACCCCGGAGCTTGACTCCTTCCAGTTCAAGGCGCAGGGGAAAACCTATACGATTAAACGCATACAGGAGCCGACTCACACAATCGACGAGTCCTGGGCGAAAACCTCACGCAAATGTCCCCCCTTCTGCCCTCACCCCATGAACGTGTCCGACAAAGTCACTACGGTCGGTGAAGTTGAGGTCTTCGACTTCATGCGCAACAAGGTCGATAACGGGACAGGGATTCTTATCGATGCCCGCGTACCCGCCTGGCATAAAAAAGGCACCATCCCCGGCTCGATCAACATTCCCTTTACCGAATTTGAGCTCAAACCCAGTGATCCGAAACTGGCAAAATACATGAAGATGATCAAGGCCAAGCCTCGAGGACAGGTCGGCTTTGTTGATCATGCCTGGGACAAAACACTGGAAACTGTCGGTGTAGATACCGAGCGAACAGGCTTTTGGGATTACAGTGAGTCCCCTGAACTGCTCTTCTGGTGCAACGGCCCATGGTGTGGACAGTCCCCCCATGCTATCCGCGGCTTACTGGCCTTGGGCTTTCCGCCTGAAAAGATCCACTACTACCGTGGTGGCATGCAGATGTGGGAGTTGATGGGACTTCCCGTAGTTGTCCCCGAGGGCAACTAATGACACAACGGGGCGATCAGTGAGCCCTGATCGCCCCAACGTTATGATGTAACGCTCTCCCTGTAGAAGGGTTTATGCTCGGGAAACTCCATACGCAATCGACGTCGGAATGCGCGAAACGAGGGTTTGTAGCCAAGACGAATCAAGTGGCTGCGGCACTGGCAGTCGCTGGCGCCGAACCCTTCAA
>JBEPXU010000269.1:0-3413 GCA_041641735.1 Ectothiorhodospiraceae bacterium | reverse complement strand
GTTGTCGTGGCGTTTTACCATGACCTCCTTCTTGCCGAAGAAGGCCTCAGGCTTGACGACTTGATCCCCAAGTTCTACCAGGGCGATCCCGCCCGGTACGGCATCAATACGCGGTAGTTCTCCCGCGTTGGCCATAAGGGGGAGGGTGGTCAAAACCACTAGTGCAATCAGTTTGTTAAGGCTTGTCATTCTCAACCTCCTCGACGCGACAGAGTAAGCCACCCCGGTGCAACCGGGCATGTACCGTGTCGCCCACCTCTACTTCATTACTTTGATGTAACACTTTACCGTCTTCAGCAGCGGTGACAATAGCATAACCCCGGTTGAGGGTAGCCAGCGGGCTGACTGTCTCCAGAGCCCGTGCCTGGGAGGCCAGCTTTTGTTGCAGCAGCCCCATTTTGTGCTGCATGGACTGATGCAGTCGCCGGCGTAATTCGGAGCGATACTGCTGTAGCTGCGCCAGGCGCGAAGCCGGATTATGGCGTTCCAGGCGAGCAGCCAGGGTCTCCAGCCTGGCCTGTTTGTGGCGCATGAGGTGGCGCTGGGCCTGACTCAGTCGCATTTCCAGTTCATCCAGGCGCTGGGCATTGTCCTGCAGCCTGCGTCCCGGGTGCTTGAGCCGTTGCCGAAGCCACTGGAGCTGTTGCCGGTATTGTCTCAGTTGTTGGTGGAGTAGTTGCGCAAACCGCCCTTCAAGCCGTTGAAAGCGCTCCAGCCACTCATCGCGATTAGGGCTGAGCAGCTCTGCTGCGGCAGAGGGAGTGGGCGCACGTACATCCGCCACCAGATCGGAGATGGTGATGTCCACCTCATGCCCAACGGCACTGACCACCGGTAAGTGACTGTCGTAGATGGCTCTGGCCACCACTTCCTCATTGAAGGCCCAGAGATCCTCCAGTGAGCCGCCGCCACGGCCGACAATCAGCACATCACACTCATTGCGCTCTCCCGCCAATTTGATCATCGCCGCAATTTCGTTAGCGGCCCCCTCACCCTGGACCGCCACCGGATAGATCATTACCTCGATGGCCGGGAAGCGTCGGCGGAGCACGGTAAGAATGTCCCGAATCGCCGCACCACTCGGCGAGGTGATGACCCCGATACGGCGTGGCATGACAGGGAGGAGACGTTTATGAGCGTCATCAAACAGCCCCTCCTTGTCGAGACGGGCCTTAAGCGCCTCGAAGGCACGGCGCAGCGCGCCATCACCGGACTCTTCCATGTGATCAACGACAAGCTGGTAGTCGCCGCGGGGTTCATAAAGGCCGACGCGCACCCGGGCGACCACCTGCATTCCATCTTTGGGGCTGAAGTTGAGGTTCATTGCCCGCATGCGGAACATGGCACAGCGCACCTGTGCAAACTCATCTTTCAGGGAGAAATAGACATGGCCCGAGCGGGGACGGGCAATGTTGGAGATTTCCCCCTCCACCCAAAGCAGGGGGAAATTCCCTTCCAGTACGGCCCGCGCCTCTCGGTTTAGCCGCGAGACGGTGTAGACCTCGCGGATTGAGTGCGGGGTTTTCGCTTTTTCGTTCGTGCCCATAGGCCAAGTCTATCAGATGTGGTGGGGCTGAAATGGGGTATGGCAGGCAAAAAAAAGCCGCCACGGTCGTGACGGCTTTGCTATCAGGTATGCCGAGTTAGTAGGCAGCTGCGGCTTTGGACTGTTCGGCCTGCTGCTTTACGGCATTGACACTCTGAGCTTCGGCCTTATTTGCCAGTGATACGGCCTTATCATACTCCTTGGCTTCTGCGGCCTTCTTTGCGGCGGTGATGATCTTGCCGGTATCACGCCACTCGTAGCCAACGGCCTGTGCCTCCTGGCGAGCGGTTTCTGCGGCGGCAATCGCCGCTGCGGCGTCATCGGCCATAGCAGCCTTGTTTCCGCCATTTGAAGCACAGGCCGCAAGCAGCAGGGATAAAGAAGCAGTAAGTATGGTTTTTTTCATGAACATCCTCCGATGGTCGATATTATTTTTTGGGGGGATCCAACCTCGTTTGCAGCCCTGATGGGCCGGACTTCCATGTTCATAGGACCCTGTCCGGGTACCTTGCCCTAGACTAGCCAGTTTACCGGGGAGCCGTCAAACCCTATAATTACATGTTTATCCATTTCGACAGATAGCGCGGATACCTACCTATGAGAATTGCTCAGGAAGCTCTTACTTTCGACGACGTACTGCTGGTTCCGGCCCACTCCAACGTGCTGCCCAAGGATGTCGACCTTTCCACGCGCCTTACCCGTGAGATCACCTTGAACATTCCGCTGGTCTCGGCGGCGATGGACACGGTTACCGAGGGCCGCCTGGCGATCGCCCTGGCCCAGGAGGGTGGTATCGGCATTATCCACAAGAACATGACCATCGAGCAGCAGGCTGCTGAGGTCCGTTCGGTGAAAAAGTTCGAAAGCGGCGTGATCAAGGACCCCATCACCGTTTCCCCGACCATGAGCATTGCCGATCTGATGGAACTGACCCGCCGCGAGAAGATTTCCGGTGTGCCGGTAGTCGACGGCGAAGACCTGGTGGGCATCGTCACCAGCCGCGACCTGCGCTTCGAGACCCACTACGACCAGCCCGTCTCCACCATCATGACCCCCAAGGAGAAACTGGTCACCGTCAAGGAAGGCACCGACCGCGAGAAGGTGAAGGCGTTGCTGCACGAGAACCGTATCGAGAAGGTGCTGGTGGTGGACGATAACTTCCGCCTGCGCGGCATGGTCACCGTCAAGGATATCCAGAAGGCCACCGACAAGCCCAATGCCTGTAAAGACGATCAGGGGCACCTGCGTTGTGGCGCGGCGGTCGGCGTCGGTGAAGGCACAGAAGAGCGTGTTGAGGCGCTGGCCGCTGCGGGCGTCGATGTTGTCGTAGTCGATACCGCCCACGGTCACTCCCAGGGCGTGCTGGATCGCGTCGCATGGGTGAAGAAGCATTTCCCGGACCTGCAGGTCATCGGTGGCAACATCGCTACCGCCGCTGCCGCCAAGGCGCTGGTTGAGGCAGGCGCCGATGCAGTCAAGGTCGGCATCGGTCCCGGTTCCATCTGCACCACCCGCATCGTTGCCGGTGTCGGTGTGCCGCAGATCACCGCCATCTCCAACGTTGCCGAGGCCCTTGAGGGTACCGGCGTTCCGCTCATTGCCGACGGCGGTGTGCGTTTCTCCGGTGATATGTCCAAGGCCATTGTCGCCGGCGCTTATAGCGTGATGATGGGCTCTATGTTCGCCGGCACCGAAGAGGCGCCGGGTGAGGTCGAGCTGTTCCAGGGCCGCTCCTACAAGTCCTACCGCGGCATGGGCTCCCTCGGCGCCATGGGTGGCTCTCAGGGTTCCTCGGACCGCTACTTCCAGGAGAGCACCGAGCAGGACAAGCTGGTCCCCGAGGGCATCGAGGGCCGCGTCCCCTTCA
>JBEPXU010000268.1:3111-3419 GCA_041641735.1 Ectothiorhodospiraceae bacterium | reverse complement strand
GTTCTGCTCGCCAAAGGTCATGGTACCCAGGCAAATAACGCTGACATTGATATCGGTCTGTCCGAGCTTGCGGTATTTCATGCTTCTCCCCTACGCGCTTTTTTCAATCATACTATACGCAGCCATCGTCCGGGAAATCTCCCGGTGGGGCGATTGTTGTTGGCAATATGATGGAAGTCTATGTGTGATCGCCCGTTTCAGGCACTTTTTTGCTCTCACAAATGTGTAAAATAGCGCCAGACTGCATCGGGTTGTTGTCTCGGCCGTGAGGGTACTCCCTTGTTGCAGCAGTTGTTTCGATATCACAA
>JBEPXU010000268.1:0-3101 GCA_041641735.1 Ectothiorhodospiraceae bacterium | reverse complement strand
CCTGGTGGTGGTGAACACCTGCGGTTTTATCGATGCCGCGGTGGAGGAGTCACTGGAAACCATCGGTGAGGCACTGGCTGAGAACGGCAAGGTGATCGTTACCGGTTGCCTCGGCGCCAAGGAGGGCGTGGTGGAGTCCGCTCATCCACAGGTACTGGCGGTCACCGGTCCCGATTCGCTGGAGCAGGTAATGGAGGCGGTGCACAGCCATCTGCCGCCGCAGCACAATCCTTTTACCGACCTAGTGCCCGAGAGCGGTATCAAACTGACTCCGCGCCACTATGCCTACATTAAGATCGCCGAAGGATGTAATCAGCAGTGCAGCTTCTGCATCATCCCCTCCATGCGTGGCAAGCTGAAAAGCCGCCCCATCGGCGATATCCTCGAAGAGGCGGAAAAGCTGGTCAATGATGGCGTTGAAGAGCTGCTTATCGTTGCCCAGGACACCGCCGCCTACGGCGTCGACGTGAAGTACTGCACCGACTTCTGGAACGGGCGCCCGCTCAGGACCGATATCGAAACCCTGGTCAAACAGCTTGGCTCCCTCGGCGCCTGGGTACGGCTGCATTACATCTACCCCTACCCGAAGGTGGATCGTCTGGTGGAGTTGATGACAGAGGGTTATGCGTTGCCCTACCTCGATGTACCGATGCAGCACGCCAGCCAGCGGGTTTTAAAGGCAATGCGTCGCCCGGCCGACAGTGAGAACATGCTCAGGCGGATCGAGAAATGGCGGGAGATGATCCCCGAGATTGCACTGCGCTCCACCTTTATCGTCGGCTTCCCCGGCGAGACCGAGGAGGATTTCGAGGCACTGCTTACCTTCATCCGTGAAGCGCGCCTGGATCGCGCCGGCGCCTTCGCCTACTCACCGGTAGAGGGGGCACCGGCCAACGAACTGGCCGCTTCGGTGCCGGAAGAGGTGAAACAGGAGCGTCTGGAGCGCTTCATGGAACTGCAGAGTGCTATCAGCGCCGACAAGTTGCAACAACGTGTCGGTAACAGTTACACCATCCTCATCGACGAAGTGGAAGGGGACAACGCCATTGGCCGCAGTTATGCTGAGGCACCGGAAGTCGATGGGGTTGTGGTCATTGAAAACGGCGCAGGGCTGGAGCCAGGCGATGCGGTCGATGCAGTGATTACCGCAGCGGATGAGCATGACCTCTATGGGAGGTTGACGCAGTAACACCCCCAATAAAAAACGGCGCTCCTTGCAGGGTGCGCCGTTTCTTTTACTCATCTTATTCCTAGTACAAATCAGGCCGACTTTTTCAGATACTCCCACCAGCGAACCGGTGGGCCTTCGGGGTCCATGGGCCGGATATAGCGTTCGGACTCAGCGCGCTTGTTTTCGTTGGAGAAGCTCATTCCGTGCTTGTTGAAGTTGGCAAGGATACGGGCGCGGGTGTTGGCCTCGTTCTCGCTGCTCATCTTCGGATGGTTACGCAGCACAAAATCGGGCTGGATGAAGAAGTAGGTGTAGCCGAATCCGTGCGGGTTGCGCGGATGGTCCTCGGGGTAGCAGGTACCAAAGACGGTGAAAAACATGGTTTCGCCCGCCCATTCATATTTCCATTCCTCTTCACCGATGGGCTTCTCTAGGCAGCGTGAACCGGCCGGGTCGATGCGGTTCAATTCGGCAAGAATCGTGGCGGTGGTTTCTGCCAGACGTTCAACGCTGTCACTCATCGACGCGGGGAGTCGCATGGCAAGTCCCTTGAACTTCTCCGTTTTTCCCACTGCCATGAAGCGGAACAGGACACGGGCAAAGCGGGCGACGTTCTCCTCCAGTGATTCATCCTCGCGCCACTCATCCGCTCCCCAGTATTTGCCCGATGGGGCAAAAATGCAGTGGGTTTTCTCAATGGCGCCGACGAACTGCCGGAAAGTCGGTGAGAATACCGGCTCATATCCCGCCGGGTCACGCGCGGCTGACTGCAGTATTGCCAGGGTCTCCGGCTCAGACCAGTCATTCGCCATCTGCATCACATGCTGCGGATCGTGCACGGCGATTGCCGCAAGCAGGTGATTGGTCAAGACTTCGACACTGGCGCTGGAGTTGACGGGCAGGCGTTCGGCGAGATCGATACCGGCGTAGAAGCCCAGGGTATCGGACAATTCGTTGATTAACGGCAGCATGGTTTCCAGGCCATATTCACCCGCATGCTCGGGGTCCTGACAGGTCTTGAGCAGTCGATCGGCATGTGCGAAGTAGCGCTGGGCCGTCAGCAGGGTGGCGAAAGACAGCAAGGCGAGCTCCTGCGATGTCGGTGCTCCAGCATCGACGAGCCCCTTTTTCACCCGTTCCAGAATGGCTATCGTCCCTGCATCGTCGAGTTCGCAGCCGTGCTGTGTCGCAAAGGCGTCACCTTCCCGCCGACCGATCAAAAAGACTTTCATGAGATTCATATGGAAACCAGCCCCTAATATCCACAAACCCGATAGGGTATAAATTCAAACGGGTAAGCGTACCCAATCTGTCTGACACGATTCTTTAGCTAAATAACCAAGGCGCAGAATAGGTCGCTATCTGCAGCGACCAGCCCTAACCGGCAAGCGGACAGGATATCCAACGGCAGACATAATATCCATATTATGTAAGTGGTTATTAGCTCGGAGACCAAGGGACACGCAGACAGGCATGTGTTTTACCGCCTGGCTGAAGCGCCTCCTGCCCCGCATTGAGGTCCCTACATTGGGGGCCTCGTCCCACTGATGCGGCCCCCCTGGCAGGGGCCGTGATACTCCTTACCAAGAAGCCAGCAGTACCAAACGGCATGCAGAAAGGCATGGAGGATCAATCTGGTGGGGCGGAAGGATAACCGATTTTACCGGTGGAGCGGAACTCTTGTGTCGATCAGAAGGTAGGGGATGAGGGTAAAAATCCTAGGTGCGGCGTCGCATTGCCGCCGCGACGGCGCGGCTGGCCATATCGCCCCGCGCCTCAAGAGCCGCGATGACGCCGGCGATATCGCCGGGAGACTTGTCCTGGCTGAGCTTGATCTTGCCCTCCAGCGATGCAAAAGGGAGAGAGAAGCCCGCAATGCCATCGAGCAGTGACTCGATGAGCTCATTCGGCATCTTATCCAGTTTCCAGG
>JBEPXU010000267.1:0-3446 GCA_041641735.1 Ectothiorhodospiraceae bacterium | reverse complement strand
CCTTCCGCCAGGCACCCAAAGCGAAGCCTCATCATCACCACGAGCATGAGCACGGCCATCACCACGGACACTCTCACGAAAAGGCCGCCTCCGTCTGATGGCTTACCGGGGACTCGACGCCAGGGGCTGGCTCGAAAAGCTGCGCGAGCTTGAGCTGCCCGAGAAGCTGCGGATTATGAATGTCTGCGGCGGCCACGAACGCTCGATCACCGAGGCGGGGATGCGCGGCGTGCTACCGGAGAACATCGAACTGATACCCGGCCCCGGCTGCCCGGTCTGTATCTGCCCCGAAGAGGCGATCTATGCGGCGATACAGTACGCCGTCCGCGGCGAGGCGATCGTCGTCAGCTACGGCGACATGCTGCGGGTGCCAGTCAACGTTCCCAAGGGCGAAGTGCGTAACCTGGAGCAGGCCCGGGCCCAGGGGGGCGATGTCCACCCGGTCGGCTCGCCGATGGAGGCCGCGGCCATCGCCAGCAACAATCCCGACCGCCCGGTAGTCTTTCTCGCCGCCGGTTTCGAGACCACCACGGCACCGCTGGCGGCACTGCTCAGTCAGGGAGCGCCGGAGAACCTATTGCTGATCGAGGCTGGACGACTCACCTGGCCGGCGGTGGCGATGCTGCTCGACAGCGACACCCCCGGGTTCGACGCCCTGGTCGCCCCCGGCCACGTCTCTGCGATCATGGGCGCCGAGGAGTGGCGCTTCGTCGTCGACGATCACAAGCTTCCCGCCGCCGTGGCCGGCTTCACCGCTGAGAGCCTGCTCGCCGCCTTCTACTCGGTGGCGCGGCAGAAGCTGGAACAGAGACCCTTCCTCGACAACTGCTACAGCGAGGTGGTCCACCCCGGCGGCAACAGCGCCGCGCAACGTATGCTTTCCGAGGTCTTCGAGGTGAGCGACGCCAACTGGCGCGGCATCGGCACTATCCCTGGCTCGGGCTATGCATTAACGGGGGAGTTCAAACGGCACGATGTTCGCGAGCACCTGCCGGATCACTGCGAGGAGGGAAGACGCCGCGCCGGACAGATGCCGCCGGGTTGTGACTGTGCCCGGGTGGTACTGGGCAAGATCTACCCCAACGAGTGCCGCCTGTTCGGCAACCCCTGCACGCCGAGCGCCCCCATCGGTCCGTGTATGGTCTCGGACGAGGGAGCGTGCCGTATCTGGTGGGCCCAGTAAACGGAAAAACGTGTCAGTGTTTCGTCGTACTATCACCGGGTAGCGGAACATCGCTAAAGAGCTTCTCTGCATCCACCGCATCGTAGCGGTAGTGGCGGTTACAGAACTGGCAGGTAATTTCCACCGCCCCCTCGCTCTCGACGATCCCCATCACCTCATCATGGCCCATACCCCGCAGGGTATTCTCCACCCGCTCGCTGGAGCAGGTGCAGTGGAAGGCAATCGGTTGTGACTCGAAGACGCGCACATCCTCTTCGTGAAACAGGCGGTGGATCACCTCCTGTTGTTCGAGGCCATTGAGTTCTTCATTGGTAATGGTTGAGGCGAGCATGGTCAGGCGGTTCCACGCCTCGGCATCCTCAGGCGTCTCACCCGGCAATCGCTGCAGCAGCAAACCGGCGGCACGATTTTCATCGGCACTGAGCCACATGCGTGTCGGCAGCTGCTCGGAACGTTCGAGATAGTCGTCGATGGCATCGGCGATAGAGTCGCCGGAGAGCTCGACGATCCCCTGGTAACGCTTGCTGCCTGGCCCCGGGTCGATGGTGATCACCAGGTTGCCATTACCGAAACGACTCTTGAGCTCCCCCTCGGGCACCTCACCGTTCCAGTTTGCCATGCCGCGCACGTGATAGAGCGGGCCCGCCTCGTCGTCACCGTGGTGTGGGCTGCAATCGACAATCAACATGCCGATCGGCCCGTCACCACGGATCTGCAGGGTGATCGAACCGTTAAACTTCATCGTCGCTGCCAGCAGTACACTCGCCACGATCAACTCGCCCAACGGCTCGCGTACCGCCGGCGGATAGTCGTGCCGCTCCAGCACCGCCAGCCATGAGGCGTCGAGCTGCACCAGCTCGCCACGCACGGCGGCATGTTCAAACAAAAAACGTTGCAGGGTATCGGACATTCTAGAAACCTTATTAACGCAGAGATCGCAGAGGCGCAAAGGACGTAGAGAAATCTATTTCACTAACCGATGCACTCCGCTGCCATTAGTGACACGGAGGCTCAGGCAATGAATGAAGGTAGTCTCTCTAGCGCTCTCTGCGCCCTATGCGTTAAGCCCTTCAACCTTCCAGCTTGGATTTGAGCAGCTGGTTGACCTGGCCGGGGTTGGCCTTGCCCTGGGTGGCCTTCATCACCTGACCGACGAAGAAGCCGATCATTTTGCCGCGCTTCTTCTCTTCGGCCTGGCGGTAGTTCACCACCTGCTCGGCGTTGTTGGCGAGAATCTCATCGATCACCGCCTCGATGGCGCCGGTGTCGGTGATCTGCTTGAGGCCTTTCTTCTCGATGACCGCATCGGCATCGCCATCGCCGTTCCACATCGCCTCGAAGACCTCCTTGGCGATCTTGCTGGAGATGGTGTTGTCGGCGATGCGCTTGATCATGCCGGCAAGCATCTCGGCACTAACCGGGCTCTGCTCGATCGACTTGTCGTCGCGGTTGAGTGCAGCGGAGAGATCGCCCATCACCCAGTTACCGCAGAGCTTGGCCTCGGCACCTGAGGCCTCAACGACCTTCTCGAAGTAGTCGGCGATGGCACGGGAACTGGTGAGGAAACCGGCATCGTAGGCGGGCAGACCGAACTGCTCGATAAAGCGATTCTTCTTTGCATCGGGCAGTTCCGGCAGCTTCTCGCGCAGCGACTCGATGAAATCGTCCTCGACGATCACCGGCAGCAGGTCCGGGTCGGGGAAGTAACGGTAGTCGTTGGCCTCTTCTTTCGAGCGCATGGAGCGGGTCTCGCCCTTGTCCGCGTCGAACAGGCGAGTCTCCTGCACCACCTCGCCACCGGACTCGATGAGGTTAATCTGCCGCTCCACCTCATACTCCACCGCCTTCTCGACGAAGCGGAAGGAGTTGAGATTCTTGATCTCGGCACGGGTACCGAACGCCTCCTGCCCCTTCGGACGGACGGAGACGTTCACGTCGCAGCGGAAGGAGCCCTCCTGCAGGTTACCGTCGCAGATACCCAGATAGGTGACGATGGAGTGGATTTTGCGCATGTAGGCCGCTGCCTCGGCCCCGGAGCGCATGTCCGGCTCGGAGACGATCTCCAGCAACGGGGTACCGGCACGGTTGAGGTCGATCCCGGTCATGCCGTGGAAGTCCTCATGCAACGACTTGCCCGCATCCTCTTCGAGGTGGGCGCGGGTGATACCGATGGTCTTGCTCTCACCGTCTTCCAGTTCGATCTCCAGCTTGCCTTCGCCGACGATCGGCAGCTCGAACTGGGAAATCTTGTAGCCCTTGGGCA
>JBEPXU010000266.1:0-3452 GCA_041641735.1 Ectothiorhodospiraceae bacterium | reverse complement strand
GGATGACAGTGGCAACCTGGGTCTGCTGCAACATCACCTCGGAGACCCACACCCGGTAGGACGTGGGCTTCTGCTGCCAGGGAAGGTCATGGCGTCCGTGCCTGTCGAACCACGCCAGCAAGCGGCGTGCAAAGTCATTCATTCGGTCGTCAGCATGTTAAAACTTCAACATGTCCTTCAGCTTATCCTCGACACCCTTCTCCAGTTTCTTCTTCTCTTCGTCGATACGTTTTTGCGCCTTAGCCTCTGCCTCTTTCTTTTTCCTATCAAGCTCGGCCTGGGCCTCCTGTTTTTTCTTCTGCACCTCGGCATCTACCTTGGCCTTGAGTACCGAGCCCACATCGACGCCGAATTTCGGATCGCCAAAACTGCCTTTGATGGTGACTGGGATGGTGACACCCTTGAGTTCATCAATATTCTGGTTGGCAGCACTCTTCATATTGGATACCACCGTGGTATCCAGGCGCATATCCAGCTTCTCTGTGGCCAGGTGCGCCGTGCCCTTGCCATCAACCTGGAACAGCGGTGAGCGGGCATAGAGGTCGCGGGTGCGAACCAGGCCGTTCTTCACCGTAAAGCTCCCCTTGAGGGCGGTAAAGTCGGTCTGCTTGACCTCCTCTTTGGGCGCCGGCTGCTTCTTGTAGAGGGCGTAACCCTTTCGGATCAGGTGCCCGATATTGAGGCCGTTAACCTGGCCATTCTCAAAACTGAAACTGCCGTTGCCGTTCAGGCTCTTTCGAACAGCCATCGGATCGATGCCGCGGGCGGTCATTTTCGCCGCCAGATTGGCTCGTCCGGTCACATAATCCTTGCCGAGAAAGTCCTTGAGCAGTGGGCCTGCTTCGACGCCGGTGAGCTTTTCGTCCATCCCCAACCTGGGCGTATCGCTACGCACATCAAAACGCAGATCCCCGCTGTAGCCACCCTGATAAAGATTCGCGCTGAGAGGGTGAACCCGGTATTGCCCCTTCTGTGCACGCAGGGTCGTCACGATGGTGTCACTGTGCAGGTTCATCACCTTCACCTTACCCACCTTGATGGTGCCATCGATATCCAGGCTGCGAAGCAGCTCCAGCGGCAAAGCCACCGGTTCGCTCTTAGCAGCCCCTGGCTTAACCTTATCTTCAACAGCGGCCGGCTTCTCGCTGGGCGGTGGCAGGTAGCGGTCCACATCAATATCATCCACCGCAAGCTGGTAGCGGATAACAGGACTGCTGAACTGCCTTACCGAGGCCTCACCACTGAGCGAGGTCTCGTCCAGCTGCAATTTCAGCCCCTTGAGCGCAACACTATCCAGCCCGGCATCGAAACCGCTGGAGAGTTGTGCCTTGGTCATCGCACTGGGATCGGCCATCTCCGGCAGCGTGATTCCGGCATCGGCCAACAGCTGGCGTGGAACAAATTCACCGCTGGATAACTTGCCGCTGAAACTCGGCTTATCAATAATCTGCTGACCCTGTACGGTTGCCTGGAGCTCAAGGCCCATAGCCGCCAGATCGAGGGGAGTCAGACTGAGCGACTGCGCTTCACCCAGATCCAGCTTAAACTTGGCATTAACCGTGCTGCCCTTGAGTGCCTGCTGATTCATTTCCGGCGGCAAAGTCACTATAGAAGCAAGACCAGCCGGGTCAGTGAGTACCAACTTCAAGTTACCGTTAGCCGCTGCACCGGAGAGAATATTGCTAGCGGCGATATCCGCATCCAGCGTCACCCCCATCCCCTCAAGGGAGAGGCCTTTGGCGCTTGCGGTCTGCTCTGCCAGATCAGCGGCCAGATCCCCCTTGAGGGCAACACTGGCCTTGCCACCCGGGATCACCTCACCGCTGGCCGCCAGCTTCATGCTGGTCCCATCCATACGATAGCGCTGTCGGGACAAGTCCAGTCCGATGCGGGTGGAAAGCTCGAGGTTTGCATCAATCGCCGGTTTTGTAGCACTGAGCTTACCGCTGAGCGAGAGAGGGAAGGGCTTATCGAAACTGATCGCGCCGCTGGTCAGATTAAAGTCGCTCACGGCGGCCTGCTGCCCCGCCATCTCATCATTCCATTTCACATTGGCATCGCGAATCTCGATCCCGCCTATCGCCAGCGCCTTGAGTGCCTGCTCAGGAGAGGCAGCCGCTTTTGGGGCCTCTTCTTTCGGCGCCTTCGCCGTACCCTTACCTGCCAGGTCGTCCCAGTTGGTCACACCATCGGCGCGACGGGTCAGACTCAGATCAAGGCCGTGCAACACGATGGTGTCCATTTCCACTGCACCGGAGAACAGGGGCAGAATCTTGACCTTGGCATCGGCCGAATCAATGCTGGCAAAGGGTTTCGGGCCGAACTCCTTGGCATTACCCAGCTCCAGCCGGCCCAACTCCAGCCCCAACCACGGAAAGAATGAAAGGCTGATATCCCCATCAATGACCAGCTCACGTCCGGTGTGCTGTTTGACCTGCGCAGCGATCTCGCCCTTGTAGTCATTGGGATCGACCAGAATAGTCACCGCCAGCACTACCACCAGAACCAGGCCAACCAGCGCCCCGATAACTGCGCCAATCCATTTCATTAAACGCTTCATTCTGCCTACTCCATAATTCCGCACGGTTTGTCCGGTTTAACAATCCATTAACAAATGCTTCAGAAAATGGTAATATTCTTATTTTGGGTAAGCTTAATCCAGACAGCCGCATTACCCCCCGATCCTCTAAGTCTGGCTACTTTTGTTACCTTATCAACTGTTTTGGAATGCCACCATGCCAATTACCCTTTTTGATGACGGCTCTCACAAATGCATTGCCTTCTCTGATCTCGTCGTCTGCGACGGCGACAAGGAAGACAAGGGAGCCAAGACCTGTGACAGTGTTCAGGCCAACCAGTTTCTGATCGTCAACAATGAGCATGCTGCGCTCATCGACCCGGGCGGCAACCTCACCTATAGCCGCCTGTTCATGGGCATCAGCAAATATGTCCTGCCCAAGAACCTGGATTTCGTTATCGCTTCACACCAGGACCCGGATATCGTCGCCTCACTCAACAAGTGGTTGGTCGGCACCAGCGCCAAGGTTGTGGTGCCGGAGCTGTGGAAGCGTTTCGTCCCCCACTTCTGCTCCCCCGGCGCCACCAAGGGACGCCTGATGGGCATTCCCGATGCCGGTATGGATATCGAGATCGGCGGCGCGGCGTTCAAGGCCCTGCCCGCCCACTTCCTCCACTCAGAGGGCAACTTCCACTTTTACGATCCCATCAGCAAGATCCTCTTTACCGGTGATGTTGGTACCTCTGCTGTCCCTGATGAGATGTGCGGTCTTCCGGTCGAAGACTTCGATGCACACATACCTAAAATGGTCGGTTTCCATGAGCGTTATATGAACTCCAACAAGGTCTGCCGCCTTTGGGTGAATATGGTACGCACCCTTGATGTGGAGATGATCGTGCCGCAACACGGTGCCTGCTTTGAAGGCAAGGAGTCC
>JBEPXU010000265.1:0-3465 GCA_041641735.1 Ectothiorhodospiraceae bacterium | reverse complement strand
GTCGAAGCCGACCCTGCCGGAGGCCTCCGAGTTGCAGGTGGTACGCCACTACACCCGCCTGTCGCAGAAGAACTTCTCTATCGATACCCACTTCTATCCGCTCGGCTCCTGCACCATGAAGTACAACCCGCGCGGCTCCAATTCGTTGGCGATGCTGCCCGGTTTTCTGGGGCGCCATCCCAAGGCACCGACGGCCACTCACGGCCAGGGTGTAATGGCCTGCCTCTACGAACTGCAGGAGATGCTCAAGGATATCACCGGGATGCAGGGCTGTTCGCTGACGCCGATGGCCGGCGCCCAGGGCGAGTTTGCCGGGGTGGCGATGATTCGCGCTTACCACGATGCCCGCGGCGATAACGAGCGCAGCGAGATCCTGGTGCCCGATGCGGCGCACGGTACCAACCCGGCCACCGCGGTGATGTGTGGCTACAAGGTCAAGGAGATCCCTACCGACAAGAACGGCGATGTGGATTTGGATTCCTTGCGCGAGGCGGTCGGTCCGCAGACCGCCGGCATCATGCTCACCAACCCCTCCACCGTCGGTGTGTTCGAGCGCAATATCCAGGAGATCGCCGATGTCATGCACCAGGCCGGCGGCCTGCTCTATTATGACGGTGCCAACCTCAACGCCATCCTCGGCAAGGTCAAGCCGGGTGACATGGGGTTCGATGTGGTGCACCTGAACCTGCACAAGACCTTTTCCACCCCGCACGGCGGGGGTGGTCCTGGTGCCGGTCCGGTTGTGGTCGGCGAGCGCCTGCTGCCGTTCCTGCCCCTGCCGGTTGTCGGTAAGGAGGGCGATGAATACCGCTGGCTGGAGGAGGCGGACCTGCCGCAATCCATCGGTCGGCTCTCCGCCCACATGGGCAATGTCGGCATTCTTGTTCGCGCCTATATCTACGCACGGATGCTGGGCCGTGAGGGCATGGTGCGGGTGGCCGAGTTCGCCACCCTGAATGCCAACTACATGATGGCGGAGCTGAAGAAGCAGGGCTTCGATATGGCCTTCCCTGATCGTCGTGCCACCCACGAGTTCATCCTCACCCTGAAAAAAGAGGCGAAGGAGCACGGCACTACGGCGATGGATTTCGCCAAGCGTCTGCTCGATTACGGTATGCACGCACCAACCACCTACTTCCCGTTGCTGGTGCCCGAGTGTTTCCTTATCGAACCGACCGAGACCGAGGACCGCGAGACACTGGATGAGTTCGTCGCTGCGATGATGGCGATCCGCAAGGAGGCTGAGCAGAGCCCCGAGGTGGTCAAGGGCGCGCCCCATACGTTGCCGGTCAAGCGACTGGATGATGTGAAGGCGGCCCGGGAACTGGATTTAGTCTGGAAAGCACAGGAGCAGGGTGAGGCATGAACGCGGAGGTCAACAAGCCCGGTACAAAGGGACTGAAACATATTATCCAGGCCGGGGGCTATTCGATGAAAGGGCTCAAGGCGGCGTTGCTCCATGAGGAGGCGTTTCGTCTGGAGCTGATGGCCATGGTGGTGATGGTCCCGCTGGCGATCTGGTTGGGACAAAGTGGTGTCGAGTACGCCCTTTTGGTGGGGAGTCTTTTTGTTGTGCTGCTTGCAGAGCTGATCAATTCGGCACTGGAGGCCGTTGTGGATCGTGTCGGTGTCGAGCATCACGAGTTATCGGGACGAGCCAAGGATATCGGTTCGGCGGCGGTCTTTATTGCATTGATGAATGTGGCCGTTGTTTGGGGCTTCATTCTTTTTGAGCGTTTTTGCTGAGTCAACATTAAGAAAAATCCGGGAGATAAGATGAGTGCACTGATTTGCGGTTCCATGGCCTATGACACGATCATGGTGTTTCACGACCATTTCAAAAACCATATTCTCCCCGATAAGGTTCACATGCTTAATGTCTCTTTCCTTGTGCCGGATATGCGCCGCGAGACAGGTGGCTGCGCCGGGAACATCGCCTATAACCTCAATCTGCTCGGTGGCGAGGGAAAGATCATGGCCACAGTGGGTCGCGACTTCGAACCCTATGCCGATTGGCTGACACAGTGCGGTATCGATCTCACACATATCCGTGAAATCGATAACACCTATACTGCGCAGGCGTTTATTACCACCGACAAGGACGACAATCAGATCACCGCCTTTCACCCCGGCGCCATGAGTTTTGCCCATGAGAACCGTGTGGAAGAGGCTGAAGGGATTAGTATCGGTATCGTTTCCCCGGATGGTCGTGACGGTATGCTGGAGCATGCAACACAGTTTGCCGATGCCAATATTCCCTTCATCTTCGATCCCGGCCAGGGGTTGCCGATGTTCGATGGCGATGATCTGCTTAGCTTTGTCGAACAGGCTACCTGGGTGACGGTTAACGACTACGAGGCGCAACTGCTTGAGGATCGTACCGGCAAGTCGCCGCACGAGATCGCTGAAATGGTCGAGGCGTTAATCATAACCCGTGGCGGTGAGGGCTCACTGATCTACACCCGTGATCATCGCTATGAGATCCCGCCAGCGAGGGCGAGTGAGGTGAATGACCCTACCGGTTGCGGTGATGCCTATCGTGCCGGTCTGCTCTATGGCCTGATGAACGATATGGATTGGGAGACGACCGGCCGGATCGCCTCGCTGATGGGGGCCATCAAGATCACCCATAACGGTACGCAGAACCACCGCTTTTCCATGGCTGAGTTCAAGGAGCGTTTTAACCAGGAGTTCGGTTATCACCTCTAGGCGGGGCATGCCCGGGGCTACACACTAGAGGGAGCAGAGGATGGCGCACCTGCTTGTTGCCATTTCACCGCATGGATTCGGGCATTTGTCCCAGGTCGCTGCGGTGTTAGAAAAACTACGCATACGGCTGCCGGGGCTGCAAGTCACACTCAGGACCACCTTGCCACGGAAACGGTTGGAGCAGCGGATAGCCCCACCTTTCTCCCTGCAGCCTGCGGCCGATGATTTCGGTATGTTGCAGCACAATGCGTTGGAGATGGATCTTCAGGCCAGCCTGCAACGCTATCGCGAACTCCACGATAACTGGCAACACCAGGTGAAAAGGGTTGCGGCCGAACTGGTCGCCGCCAAACCGGATCTTGTGTTTGCGGATGTTCCCTACCTGACGCTTGCTGCTGCGAGTGAGGCGGGTATTCCCTCGGTGGCCATGTGCAGCCTTAACTGGGCGGAGATTGTTGCGGGCTGTCTCAAGGGCGAGGCGGATGTCGAGGCGATGGTGGCGTGTATGAACGCGGCCTATAACAGTGCCCAATACTTTCTCTGCCCCGAACCCTCCATGCCGATGCCCGGACTTGCTAACTGTCGTGCGGTCTCCGTTGTGGCGACGGAAGCCACAAACCGTCGTGCCAGACTGATTGAGCAGGGGCTGGTCGCGGAGCATGAGCGCCTGGTCCTGGTCGCGATGGGCGGTATCGATCATCCTCTGCCGGTTGCCGAGTGGCCAAAGGCACGACACATCCGTTATTTACTTCCTGC
>JBEPXU010000264.1:0-3467 GCA_041641735.1 Ectothiorhodospiraceae bacterium | reverse complement strand
AGCGTGCAGGCGAGGCGCACGGTTTCGAGGTGGTGAATATGCACACCTTCGAAATCGACGGCGGCCGGGTGAGCAGCACCCGTATCCGAGAGGCGCTCCAAGCTGGTAACCTGTCCCTGGCGGAGCAGCTGCTGGGGCGACCCTATCGCATGAGCGGTCGGGTGGCCCACGGCGATAAGCTTGGAAGAACTATCGGTTTCCCCACGGCCAATATCTTCCTGCACCGCAAAAAGACACCGGTAAACGGTGTGTTTGCGGTGGAGATGTTTGGCATCGAAGGCGAGCCGGTGGCCGGTGTGGCCAATGTCGGCAC
Organism: Ectothiorhodospiraceae bacterium; assembly: GCA_041641735.1. Classification (GTDB taxonomy): domain Bacteria; phylum Pseudomonadota; class Gammaproteobacteria; order Thiohalomonadales; family Thiohalomonadaceae; genus JAPHTQ01. Next base: position 3,154 of record JBEPXU010000264.1, on the reverse strand, counting down.
CCGCCCCACGGTGGGCGGTACCTTTGCCCTGCTGGAGGTTCACCTGTTCGACTTCTCAGCGGAAATCTATGGTCGCCACGTCCACGTGGATTTTCTGCACCGTATCCGCGAGGAGCGGCGCTTCGAATCGTTTGATGCACTAAAGGCGCAGATACTGCGTGACTCGGATCAGGCAAAAGAATTTTTCACCGCAAAGGCGCAAAGTGCGCAAAGGGTGGATGGCAATTAAGTAAGCTTGAACTCAGGGAGGAGTTCGTGAAGCAAGAGGATGTGCTATCAAAAGAAATCGTCGGTGCGGCCATCGAAGTGCACCGATTGTTGGGTCCAGGGTTGCTTGAATCGACCTATGAGCAGTGCCTGTGTCGTGAGTTGAGTTTGAGAGGAATGGTATTCCAGCGGCAGCAACCGCTGCCGTTGGAATACAAGGGTGAGGCCCTCGACTGCGGGTATCGCATGGATGTGGTTGTGGCAAATAGGGTCGTGGTTGAGATCAAGTCTGTGGATAGACTTGAGCCTATTCATGACGCTCAACTGTTAACCTACCTTAAGTTGTCAGGTTACAAGCTTGGGCTGTTAATGAATTTTAATGTGCCAGTACTGAGACGTGGACTTAAACGCATTGTTAATGGTTTATAGACCTTTGCGCACTTTGCGCCTTTGCGGTGATTTTTAAGGGTGAGTACCAGTGAGTGATTACAAAGATACATTGAACCTGCCGCAGACCGACTTCCCGATGCGCGGCAACCTCGCCAAGCGTGAGCCCGATCTGCTCAAGCGCTGGGAGGAGATGGACCTTTACGGCAAGCTGCGCGCCGCCGGCGAGGGGCGCGACAAGTTCATCCTGCACGATGGCCCGCCCTACGCCAACGGTGAGATCCACCTCGGTCATGCGGTGAACAAGGTGCTCAAGGATATTATCGTCAAGTCCAAGACGCTCAGCGGTTTCGACGCCCCCTATGTTCCGGGTTGGGACTGCCACGGCCTGCCGATCGAGCTGCAGGTGGAGAAGAAGATGGGCAAGGCCGGTAAGGGTGTCGCTGCTGACAAGTTCCGCGATGCCTGTCGCGACTATGCCCGCGAGCAGGTTGGTCTGCAGCGTGAGGGCTTTAAGCGCATGATGGTGCTGGGCGACTGGGAGAACCCCTACCTCACCATGGACTTCAAGTTCGAGGCAGATATCATCCGCACCCTCGGTGATATTATTGAAAAGGGTCACCTGCACAAGGGTTCCAAGCCGGTGCACTGGTGTACCGACTGCGGCTCTGCGTTGGCCGAGGCCGAGGTGGAGTACGAGGACAAGACCTCCCCGGCTATTGACGTTCGTTTCGAGGCACTGGATGACGAGGCGCTGTGGAGCCGTGTACGCAAGGCCGGCGACCATCCGGGCGAGGGGCCGATCTCGGCGGTGATCTGGACTACCACCCCGTGGACCTTGCCCGCGAACCAGGCGGTGGCGGTGAACCCGGAGCTGGAATACGCGCTGGTGCAGTGCAATGGCGTCGGCGAACACGGTCCGGAGCGGCTGCTGATCGCCGAAGGGCTGCTGAAGGACACCATGGGGCGCTACGAGGTGGAGGACTACCGCGTTATCGCCTATTGCAGTGGCGCCGATCTGGAAGGACTGAAACTGCAGCACCCCTTCTATGATCGCGAGGTGCCGATCATCCTCGGTGACCACGTCAGCCTCGATGCCGGTACCGGTGCGGTGCATACCGCCCCCGGTCACGGTCAGGAGGACTATGTCGCCGGTCTGAAGTACAACCTGAAGGTGGATAATCCTGTCGGTGGCGATGGCAAGTTCCTGCCCGGCACCAAGCTGTTCGAAGGCCAGCACGTACTCAAGGCCAACGATGCGGTGATGGAGGTGCTGCGCGAGCACGGCAAGCTGGTACATGCCCAGGCACTGCGCCACAGCTACCCGCACTGCTGGCGCCACAAAACCCCGATCATCTTCCGCGCCACGCCGCAGTGGTTCATTTCCATGGAGCAGAACGGTCTGCGCCCAGCGGCGATGGCGGCGATCAAGGAGACCGAGTGGATGCCCGACTGGGGCCAGGCGCGCATCGAGGGTATGGTCGAGGGTCGTCCCGACTGGTGTATCTCGCGCCAGCGTACCTGGGGCGTGCCGATCGCCTTGTTCGTACACAAGGTGAGCGGCGAGCTGCATCCGAAGACCTCGGAACTGATTGAACAGGTGGCGCAGAAGGTCGAGGAGAAGGGCATCGATGCCTGGTTCGATATGGACCCCGCCGAACTGTTGGGCGATGAGGCAGCCGACTACGACAAGGTGCAGGATACCCTGGATGTCTGGTTCGACTCCGGCGTAACCCATGCCGCCGTGCTGGCGCGTCGCGAGCAACTGCGCCGCCCGGCCGACCTCTATCTCGAGGGCTCTGACCAGCACCGCGGCTGGTTCCAGTCCTCACTGCTCACTGCCGTTGCCACCACCGGTCAGGCCCCCTATAAGTCAGTGCTTACTCACGGTTTTACCGTCGACAAGAAAGGACACAAGATGTCCAAGTCGCAGGGCAACGGGGTGGAGCCGGTGAAGGTGGCCAATACCCTGGGTTCGGATATTCTGCGCCTGTGGATCGCCTCTACCGACTATCGCTATGAGATGACCTATTCGGACGAGGTGCTCAAGCGCACTGCCGACGCCTATCGCCGTATCCGTAACACCGCCCGTTTCCTGCTGGCCAATCTGGCTGGATTCGATCCGGAGAAGAACCGTGTCGCTCCGGGCGAGCTGCTGTCACTGGATGCCTGGGCGGTGGCCCGGGCCAAACAGATGCAGGACGAGCTGTTGCCGGCCTACGACAAGTACGAGTTCCACCAGATCTACCAGAAGATCCACAACTTCTGCTCGGTGGATATGGGCTCGTTCTATCTGGACGTGATCAAGGATCGCCAGTACACCACCCAGGCCGACTCCCTCGCACGTCGCTCCGCGCAGACTGCGATCTATCACATCATCGAGGCGATGAGCCGCTGGCTCGCGCCCATCCTCAGCTTTACCGGGGAGGAGCTTTGGGAGGCGATGCCGGGCGAGCGGGGCGAGTCGGTGTTCCTCTCCACCTGGTACGATTTCCCGCTGCTTGAGACCGGCGAGATGGGACTCGACTACTGGGGCGAGGTGATGGAGGTCCGCGATGCG
>JBEPXU010000263.1:0-3471 GCA_041641735.1 Ectothiorhodospiraceae bacterium | reverse complement strand
CGATCTTCCAGCGCGCCTCCCAGGTACTTGAGTTCGCTTTATTAAGCCGCCCTACCAGGATGGCCTGGCTGGCGTATCGGGCCGAGGCGGACTCAATGGTATCGAGAAAGCCACCCCACACATCCCCCGGCTGAACACGTGACCGGTCCTTCAGGTCCAGCAACGGCAGTTTAACTGGCAGACCACGGCGTTTGGCTTCCTCCTCAATGCGCTGGCGTACAAAGCCACCGTCATTGGCGCCAACCAAAACCCGCCGATTCTTCTGCTCAACCCCCATCCAGATCAGAGCCGAGGGACGCGCCGTCCCCCAAACCGTAAAGCCGTTTTTACGTAACAACCCATCAATACCATTCTGATCGAAGCGCACAGAAAGCATCAGTCGCTCACCGGTGGTGCTATCGCCGTCATTCTGCTCATTGTGATAGCGATATTGCTGCACGTAGCGTGAAGCGGAGTGGGTTGCCTCAACCAGGGCAGAGCTATCGTGCACCCGGCTCGTTCCAGCCGCCTTAAGCAGCACCTCTGCCATCGCCTGCTGCATCCCCTCGGCGCGCGCGGTTCTGCCCGAGTTAGGGACCTCAACCTCGGCCCGATAGACCCCTTCGTACTCAGTGGCATGAAGCGGTGTGGCCAGAATCAGAAAAAGCAACGGAATAAATGTTAGGTATCTCATGTCAGCGCAAGCTATGTCAGGGTCAGTTCCAAGTCAAGAAGAGTGATATTACCCCACTATCATAACAAGACGCGGGGAGGATGCGCTGGTAGAATATCTCGTTTTGAGCAATTGCCTCTTTGACGACAGCGAAATCTTGGGGAGAACACCCTGTGAGCGACAAGCAGCAACCTTCCGGAACCGGCCTCAGCTACCGTGACGCCGGTGTGGATATCGACGCCGGCAACAGTCTGGTCGAGCGCATCAAACCCCATGCCAAACGCACCCTGCGCCCGGAGGTCCTGGGTGGCCTGGGCGGCTTCGGCGCCCTGTTCGAGTTGCCGCTGGAACGCTACAAACAGCCGGTACTGGTCTCCGGTACCGACGGTGTCGGCACCAAGCTCAAGCTGGCGATGGATATGAACAAACACGATACCATCGGCATCGATCTGGTAGCGATGTGCGTCAATGACCTTATCGTCGGCGGTGCAGAGCCGCTGTTCTTCCTCGACTACTACGCCACCGGGCACCTCAATGTCGACGCCGCGGCCGATGTAGTCAAGGGCATTGCCGATGGCTGCGAGCTATCCGGCTGTGCCCTGACCGGCGGCGAGACCGCCGAGATGCCCGGTATGTACCAGGGCGACGATTACGACCTGGCCGGTTTCTGTGTCGGTATCGTGGACAAGGCCGCGATCATCGACGGCAGCAAGGTCCAGGCCGGGGATGCCATCATCGGCATCGCCTCCTCCGGCCCCCACTCCAACGGCTACTCCCTGGTCCGTAAGGTGCTGGAGGTCAGCGGCGCGAACCTCAACGACGACTTCAACGGTCGCCCGCTGGGTGAGGTGCTACTGGAGCCGACCCGCATCTACGTTAAACCGCTGCTGGATCTGTTCGCCAAGGTGGATGTCCACTCCCTGTGCCACATCACCGGCGGTGGCCTGCCGGAGAACCTGCCCCGCGTCCTGCCCGAGGGTCATCGCGCAGTGATCGATGGCAAAAGCTGGCAGCGCCCGGCGATTTTCGATTGGCTGCAACAGCAGGGCAATATCGCCGACGCCGAGATGTACCGTACCTTCAACTGCGGCGTGGGCATGACCGTGGTGCTGCCCGCCGACCAGGCCGAACAGGCAATTTCTCACCTCAAGGCGGCCGGCGAGGAGGCCTTCCTTATCGGCAGCATCGAACAACAGGACGGCGGCGAGCAGGTCGTTATCAACTGATGGCGCAAGAGAAACTTCCGATCGTTGTCCTTATCTCGGGCAGCGGCAGCAACCTGCAATCGATTATCGACGCCGCCAGGGAAGACCTTCCGGTCACGATCCGCGCGGTCATCAGCAACAAGCTCGACGCCTACGGCCTGACCCGTGCCCACGAGGCAGGCATCGCCACAGAAGTACTGGATCACAAGGAGTTCCCGGACCGGGAGAGTTACGATGCGGCGCTGCAGCATCTTATTGACAACTATCAGCCGGGGCTGGTGGTGCTGGCCGGCTTCATGCGCATCCTCACCGACGATTTCGTGCGTCACTACGCGGGGCGCATGATGAACATCCACCCCTCGCTGTTGCCCAAATACCGCGGCCTCAACACCCATGCCCGCGCCATTGAGGCGGGCGACAGCGAAGCGGGCTGCACGGTGCACTTTGTCACCCCGGAGCTCGATGCCGGCCCGCCTATCCTGCAAGCACGGGTACCGGTCCATCCCGACGACTCACCAGAGAGCCTGGCCGCACGGGTGCTGGAGCAGGAGCACCGCATCTATCCCGAAGCGATTCGTCTGTTTGCCGAAGGTAAAGTCAGCGGCTGATCAGCCGTTTTTCATCTCCTCCAGCGCTTCCCAGCGCTCGAAGGCCTCGGCCAGTTCCGCCTCAACCCTTTCCAGCTTCTCTTTCGTCTCGGCGATCACCGCGCCGTCCTGTTGGTAGAAACCGGGATCGGCCATGGTCTCATGCAGGGCACCGATCTCCTCCTCCAGCTCCTCGATGCGCTTGGGCAGGGCATCCAGCTCGCGCTGGTCCTTGTAGCTGAGCTTGGCCGGTTTGGATGCCTGCTTCTTTTCTGCCTTTGGCTTCGATGAGGGGGTGGACTCACTTTTCTTCGCTTCCGCCCCGGCGGCTTCCGTACGGCACTGGCGCAGCCAGTCATCGTAACCACCGACATACTCGTGCAGCTCGCCATTGCCCTCAAAGGCAATGGTAGAGGTCACCACATTGTTGATAAAGGCCCGGTCGTGACTCACCAGCAGCAATGTACCTTTATAGTCCAGCAACAACTCCTCCAACAACTCCAGGGTCTCTACATCCAGGTCGTTAGTCGGCTCGTCCATCACCAGCATGTTGGCCGGCTTGGTGAACAGCTTGGCCAGAAGCAGGCGGTTGCGCTCGCCGCCGGAGAGGGAGCGTACCGGACTGCGCGCCCGCTCGGGAGAGAAGAGGAAGTCCTGCAGATAGCCCATTATATGCTTGTCCTTGCCGTTAATGGTGACCTTGTCGCTGCCCTCGGCGACGTTGTCGACCACCGTGGCCTCCTCATCCAACTGGGCACGGTGCTGGTCGAAATAGGCCACCTCCAGGTTGGTCCCCAGCTTCACCTTGCCCTGCTGCGGCTCAAGCTTGCCCAGCAGGACCTGCAGCAGGGTAGTCTTGCCCACGCCGTTGGGACCGAGGATGCCGATCCGGTCCCCGCGCATGAGGGTAGTGGAAAAATCGTGGAACAGGGTTCGCCCCTCATAGGCCATGCCGATATTGCTCGCCTCAATCACCACCTTGCCGGAGCGCTCCGCCTCGGTCACTTCCACCTTAACCTTGCCGGTA
>JBEPXU010000262.1:0-3481 GCA_041641735.1 Ectothiorhodospiraceae bacterium | reverse complement strand
CGATGTTCATCGTTTTCTCGTCGATATCGACGAATACCGGCTTGGCACCGACATAGAGAATGGCCTCGGCGGTGGCGATGAAGGTGAAGGGGCTGGTGATGACCTCGTCACCCTCACCGACACCGGCAGCAATCAATGCCAGATGCAGCGCATCGGTGCCGGAGGCACAGCCCACGGTATGCTTAACACCAAGATAGCTGGCAGCTTCTTCTTCGAAGGCACGGACATTGGGGCCGAGGATGAACTGGGTGGCTTCCAGTGCCTGTAGCAGGCTCTGATCGACTTCGTCTTTAATATCGAGATACTGACCCTTGAGGTCCACCATTGGGATCATTGTCTGTTTCCTCTTCAGGCCTTGAGGCCCGGCTGATTATTGAGTAGTTCGCTGATACGGATAGCGGTGTCCAGTGCCTGGCGACCCTCCTCACCGGTGACAGGCGGTGCCGTGTCGCTGTTGATCGCGGCAATAAAGGCCTCGGCTTCGGCGAGGATGGCATCGGAGTTGTCGAAGATGCTCTCCTCAGAGATGATCTCGGGAATGCCCGGGAACATCTCTTTCTCGCCCTTACGATGGACGCTCAGTACCTTGTCCTGAAAATCGATGGAGATATAGGCCTCGGGTTGGAAAATGCGCATCTTGCGCTGTCCTTTCATGCTGACCCGGCTGGCGGTGACATTGGCGACGCAGCCGCTCTCAAAAGTAATGCGGGCGTTGGCGATATCGTGTTCGTCGGTCAGCACAGAGACGCCGTTGGCATCGATCTTCTTGATCGGCGACTGCACCAGGTTCTGGATGATATCGATGTCGTGGATCATCAGGTCCAGCACCACATTGACATCGGCACCACGGGGGTTGAATGCGGCCAGGCGGTGCGATTCGATGAACTGCGGGGTGGTCAGCACCGGCTTGAGCGCCAGTACCGCGGAGTTGAAGCGTTCCAGGTGGCCGACCTGAAGGACCAGGTTTTTCTCCTTGGCGATGGCGATTAGTTCATCCGCCTCTTCCACGGTGACGGTCATCGGTTTTTCCAACAGCACGTGAATGCCGTTTTCCAGACACTCCTTGGCTACCTGATAGTGCAACTGGGTGGGCACGACAATGCTCACCGCATCGACCTTTCCGAACAGCTCGCGATAGTCGCTGAGCGCTTTGGTGTCGCATTCGGCAGCGACCTTCTCGGCATTGTCGATATTGGCGTCGGCTACGGCCACGAGCTCGGACTGGGGGAGGGCGGCGTATTTCTGGGCGTGAAAGCGGCCCAGATACCCGACACCGATCACAGCGGTTTTCAGGGGTGTCGTCACGATGGGAATACCTGCTCGAAGTTGCTTGAAAAACAGTCGCAAATAGTCGCATCTGGCGCAAGATAAATCAATAAGATAGGAGGGGTTATGTGAGCGGGTAGGAAAAAATCGCCTCTATGGCTCGCTAACCGGGCGCTAAGTCGGTCGGGCGCAGTCGGAATATGGGTTATGGTTTGCTGACAATCCTCCGCTTCGCTGTGGGTTCCTCTGGATAGACCCGATAGTGGGGTTTTACCTGTTCCTGGTTGTTGATGCTCAAGTGCAGATCCTGCAGGTAGCCGTCGTTGATCGCATATATCCAGCCGTGCACGGATAGCTCCTGGCCCCTTGCCCAGGCATTCTGCACAATGCTTGTTTCACAGACATGATTGACCTGTTCCAGCACATTGAGCTCGCACAGACGATCGATACGCTGTGCCTCAGAGGTCAGGCTGGTGAGTTCATGGCTATGTTTGTGGTGCACATCACGAATATGTCGCAACCAGTTATCGATGAAGCCCAACTCCTGTTGCTGCATGGCGGCACGTACGCCCCCACAGCCGTAATGACCGCAAACAATGATATGGCGGACCTTGAGGACATCGACGGCAAACTGGATCACTGACAGGGCGTTGATGTCGCTGTGGATCACCAGGTTGGCAACATTGCGATGCACGAACAGTTCACCCGGCATCAGGCCGACGATGTCATTGGCGGGGACACGACTGTCGGAGCAGCCAATCCAGAGGAACTCCGGGGTCTGTTGTTCGGCCAGATTATGAAAGAATTCCGGATCGTAGTTACGCAGCTTATCGGCCCAGCGGCGGTTGTTGGTGAAGAGGTAGTCAAGTTCGTTTGTCATCATTGCTGCCCGTGCTAATGTTCGCCCCGGGTGCGGCGAATTCCGGCAAGGCGATTGCCCTGTTTCTGCGGGCCACCCTTGGGGAAGATGTCATGCAGGTAGCGGTTATTGCCGCGTTCAGGCCCCCAAACCTTCGTAAAATGCCTGATCATCGTACGTACCTGCGCCTGTACTTGATGCTCCTCGTAATAGTCACGGATATAGTAGATAACCTCCCAGTGTTCGTCGGTCAGGTCCAGCCCTTCCTCTTTAGCCAGGGCGCGGGCAAAGGCCTCGGACCATTCGTTCATATCCTGAATGTAGCCTTCGTTGTCGATAAGCACCTGATAACCGGCAACATCAAGTAGTTTGTTCTGGTGACAGGATGGATTGGTCAGCATCGATAACCTCCAACAATGGTCAATCGATGGCTGCCTGCGTAGAGTGCGCAGACAGCCGGATGGTTAACATTAACGCCGTGCAAGGGCATGCTTGGTACGAACGACCTGGTAGGCACGGCCGAGGTAACCGAGCGGTACACTCCAGACATGCACGAGACGTGTGAATGGAAAGATCAGGAACACGGTCATGCCAAAGAAAATGTGCAACTTGTAGATAAAGTCGACATTGGCAATCAGGGCCGGGTTGGGCTGCAGGGTGCCGACGCTCTGTACCCACTCAACCAGCACCAGCATGGTTCCCGGATCGCCGTCTGAGGCATGACCGAGCGAGAAGGGGATGGTGGAGAGGCCCAGCAGGACGGTTAGCACCAGCCAACCGATGGTGAAGACATCACGTTTTCGCCCCGCTGCACGAATGCGGGGGTTACTGAGCCGACGCATGAACAGCATGAAGCCGCCGATCAGGGTCATTGTCCCGAAGATGATCCCGGCAATGATGGCAATGTACTGATGTTGCAGGTCAGAGATGCCCATCGCCTGGAACACACTGTGTGGTGTCAGCATGCCAAACAGGTGGCCGAAGAAGATGGCGATAATGCCGATATGGAACAGGTTGCTGGCCGCTCGTATCCCTCTTTTCGAGAGTAGCTGGGTCGAATCGGATTTCCAGGTGTACTGTTCCCGGTCAAAGCGCAGCCAGCTACCGGCGAGGAAGATCGTTCCTGCCAGGTAGGGGTAGGCGCCGAAGATAAACTCATGCAGTGTCATGGCGGACCTCCTTTATGCTGCGGTCTGGGCCAGTTGGCCACGCTGTTCGACAAGCCGTAAGAGGGGGGCGTATCGGCTGTCGGATTTTTCGAGGTTCGCGGCAAGCACTGTCAGAACCTTGCCGGCATCGGCAAGGAACATCCGTGCAGCCACCTCATCAAGAGTGCTCACATACTCCAGGATCAGT
>JBEPXU010000261.1:0-3491 GCA_041641735.1 Ectothiorhodospiraceae bacterium | reverse complement strand
GTGACTCATCGGCGAGGCAGTGTAGTTTTTCAGTGATATCAATGGGCAACGGGGTCAGTTTGCCGCTGCGGTCCACCGAGGCATGAACGGTGTAGCCCTTGACCAGTAGCCGGGGGCGCTCAGAGCCGGGTTCACTTCGGGTGATGCGGTAGTGGAAGCGGCAGGAGACCTTCTTGAGCCAGGCGATGGAGGTCTCGATGGTCAGCAGGTCGTCATAGGCGGCGGGGGCCTTGAAGCGGCAAAAGCATTCGGTCACCGGGAGAACGAGGCCCAGCTTTTCGATGTCGCGGTAGCTCATGACCCAGTCGCGCATCATCTCGGTGCGGCCCATCTCGAAATAGCGCAGGTAGTTGGCGTTATACACCACGCCGGCGGCGTCGGTGTCGCCGTAGAGCACCCGGCAGGTGGTGGTGTGTATCGGGGGGCTGAGGCTCAACTGCATGGTTTCTGCAATAATCTGTTTATCAGGTGATGACCGTGGGCAAGAAGCTCTACTCCTTCCAGCGAGGCAGCTGCTATTTCTGAGAAGGGGAGATTCGAGCCCTGGGAGGTTTCGCGGGAATCGTAGAGCAGAGTCGGCACCGGGTCCCTGGAGTGGGTGCGCAGGGAAATAGGGGTGAAATGATCCATGGTGACCACCATACGGTAATCGAGTCCTTGATCCTGCAGGTGGGAGGTGATGTAGCCCACGATTTTCTCGTCGAAATCCTCGATGGCTGTGATCTTGTTGGATATCGATCCCTGATGGCCCGATTCGTCGGGGGCTTCCAGGTGGACGAAAACGAAATCCTGTTCCTCGAGAGCGGTCAGTGCCGCATCGGCTTTGCCCCGGTAATTGGTGTCGAGGTAGCCGGTGGCTCCCGGGACATCGATGCTGTCAAGGCCCGCCAATATGCCGATGCCTTTGAGCAGGTCGACGGCGGAGATCATGGAGCCGGTGAGACCGAAACGCTCATTGAAGCCGGGCATGGCCGGCATCTTGCCTTCGCCCCACGGCCAGATGGAACTGGCGGGGAGCCGGCCCGCATCCTTTCTTGCCCGGTTGACCGGATGGCCAGCGAGGACGTCCTCTGCTTCCAGCAGCAGGGTTTTCCACCGGCTGTGTTGCAAATAGGTAGTGCGAAAGGGGGTTATGTCCTGGTCGATGTAGTCATGCGGGGGCACGGTTTCCATGGGCGGCAGGTCTCCCTGCACGGTGAGGAGATGACGATAACTTACGCCGGCATGGAAGTTAAAAGGAGTGTCGCCGCCGCAGCGCACCTGCAGGGAGTTGATAAGCTCGGCCGCCTCGTCGGTGGAAATATGGCCGGCGGTGAAGTCGATCATCTTCGTGATGCCGTCTGCGCGGAAATCGAGGTTGACCAGGTTGCAGCGGAAAGCGGTCTGGTCAGCGGCGAGGCGAACGCCCATGCTGGCAGCCTCGAGCGGGGCCCTGCCGGTATAGTATCGGAGCGGGTCATAGCCCATCAGCGACAGATTGGCCACGTCGCTGCCCGGAGGCAGGGCGGAGGGGACCGTCGCGGTGAGAAAGAGATCGCCCCGGCGGCACAGCCGGTCCATGGCAGGGGTGGCGGCCGCCTCCAGCGGTGTCCGGCCATCCAGTTCCGCCAACGGATAATCACCCATGCCGTCGCCGATAAGGATCAGATACTTCATCGCTTCTCCCGCCTCAGTCGCCGTTGCCTTCTTCGATCAGGCCCCGGATGGTGACGGTGGCATCGGTGCAGACGTCGAGGTCGTCGATTTCGGCAATAGCCTTCTGCACGCTGCGCTCTTCGGCCATATGCGAGCGCAGCACGATGAATACCGGCTCGTTCTTGCCGCGGCTCTTCTGGATCATCGATTTGATGGAGATGTCGTGCCGGCCGAAGACTCCGGTGATTTTAGCCAGAACACCGGGCCGGTCCACCACGGTGATGCGGAAGTAGTAGGGGCAGGTCAGCTCGCCCATGGGGGTGATTTTGGCACTGCCGAAGGCCTCGGGCAGATAGGAAAGCGGCGGCACCCTGCCGATGGAGCCGGCGGCGATATTCCTGCCGATGTCGACCACGTCGGCAGCCACCGCGCTGCCGGTGGGCATCATGCCGGCGCCTTGACCGTAGAGGAGAACGTCGCCTACGGTGTCGCCGGTGAAGTGGATGGCGTTGAAGGGACCGTCGATATGGGCGAGCATATGGCTGTTTGGCACCATGGTAGGATGCACCCGCGCTTCCATATGATCGCCGTGGTTGTGGCTTATGGCCAGAAGCTTGATGCGACAGCCGAACTCCTTGGCGAATTCTATGTCGATGGGATGAATCTTGCTGATGCCTTCGGTGGTGACATCGTCGAGGCGGACATGGCGGCCGTAGGCGATGGTCATCAAAATAGCGAGCTTATGGGCGGTATCGTCACCTTCGATGTCGTAGGTGGGATCGGCCTCGGCAAAGCCCTGCTGTTGCGCATCGAGGAGAACCTCATCGAAGGGGGTGCCGTGATTGGTCATCTGGGTGAGGATATAGTTGGCGGTGCCGTTCATGATGCCCCGGATGGATTTGATGGTGTTGGCCACCAGACCCTCCTTGAGCCCCTTGATTACAGGGATCCCGCCGCCGACACTGGCCTCGAAACCTACTTCAACGCCTGCGGCGGCCGCCGCCTCGAAGATCTCGCGGCCGTGGATGGAGAGCAGAGCCTTGTTGGCGGTGACCACGTGCTTGCCTTTGGCAATCGCCGTCAGCAGAAAACTCTTGGCCGGCTCGATGCCGCCGATCAGCTCGACAACGATATCGATGCGCTCGTCTTCGAAAATATCGTTTGCCTCTCTGGAGAAGTCCACCGCAGCAAATTCCTCGGGCAGGGAGTCATGGCTGATATCCGCGATTCGGGTGAGAAGAAAGTCGGCGCCGGTGCGTGCCTTGAGGGTGTGGCGTTGTTGGGCAAGGGTCCGGGCCAGTCCCTGGCCGACGGTGCCGAAACCGATAAGGCCGATATGTATCTCTTTCATAGCATGCTGGTGGCTGGATGGGTATGTACGGCGCCGCATGGGGGCTGTTGTTCCGTGCGGCCGCATGTTTGGCATTGTTGGCTGTCAGAGCCGCTAGCCTACCCGCTTTGACTGCTAATGTCAAAATAATAGAAAAGATATTTTCCTGGCCAGGGTAGTCAAAGTGGTATATAATCGTTGCCTGCTCTGCAGCAGGTTCAAGGAAAAAGGGAAGGAGAAACCGGGCGGGGCGGTCTCCGCGACCGTGGGAGATGCAGCAAAGCTTACAACCATCATGCGCGACGCGGATCTCTGCTGCGTTGTGGGCGCATGAGGGGGCACAGTGTACATACATTATTCCATCAACTGGTAAAGGAGAGAAATTATGGGGAAGAATATCCTGGTTTTTGGTCCGAACGGCAGCGGCAAGGGTACTCAGGGTGCTATCATTCAGAAGAAATACGATATTCCGCACATCGAGTCCGGCGCTATCTTTCGTGAGCATATAGGCGGCGGTACCGAGCTG
>JBEPXU010000260.1:0-3527 GCA_041641735.1 Ectothiorhodospiraceae bacterium | reverse complement strand
AGCGGGCGAAACTCGAAATAGACACCGAGACCGATGATGCCAAGCCAGCTGAGAATGATGCATGCAATGACGATACTCATGGGGTTGTCCTTGTTGTTTGATTCACTCGATTGATCGGTTGCTGCAACCGCAGCGGACTGAAGGCGTGGCCGCTGCCGCTGAGGAAACGGGAGAAGCCTTCGTAATACTCCAGACGCAGCGCCTGAATCATCACGATGGCCCCCTCCAGCACAATGATAACCAGATTACCCACCACCACGGCTACCCAGTAACCCAAGGTATCCAGACTGTTGGCGATGGTAAAGACCGCAATCGCCAGTGCCACGTGGTTGAGGCTGAAGGCAGAGATACGCAGGAAGGAGAGTGTGCCGGAGATATAGCCCATCAGGGTATCGAACCCCTCCACCACGGTGATCAGCAAGCGCTCGGCCAGTCCCGACTCGCTGTTCTCAGACCAGATCGTGGCGAGAATGCTGAAGGCGGCGATGCCGAGGGTCCACTGCAGCCAGCCCTCCACCTCGCCCCCCTGAAACAGGCGGTAGCCGAGCAGGCAGAGGCCGCCGTAGAGGAGCAGCCCGGCAAGCCCCTTGCCACCGGTCAGCGCCTCCAGCACCCGCCCCTCGACCAGTCGGTTGCGCACGGTCAGCAACGTCGCCATGGCGATCAGTGCGATACCCGTCCCCAGTGCCACCGTCAGCATCAAAACCGGATCGGATAGGGGTGAGACCCATAGCGGATGGAACAGCTCCTCATAGCCGAAGACGCTGCCGTAGAGCAGACCGAAGCTCATCGAGCTGGCGCCGCAGAGCAGCAGGAACGGCAGTGCCGTCCCCACCCTTTTGCGCAGCGCCACACCCGCCAGTGCGATTGTCAGGCCGTGGCCGACATCGCCGAACATCATGCCGAACATGGCGACAAAGGTCAGGGCGAACAGTACGGTGGGGTCGAGCTCGCCGTAGCGGGGCATGCCGTAATTCTCCACCAGGGCGGCGAAGGGGGCTAGCCAGCGGTGATGGCGCAACGCGGTAGGCACCTGGTCTCGCTCCACCGGTGCCGGGTCGCGACTGCTTAGCAGGTAGCGGCCGGCGAACTTGCGCTCCAACGCCTCCTCCAGTCTGCCCAGATCCCGGACCGGAACCCAGCCGAGCAGCAGCGTCAACGCGCCTCGGCCGTGCAGCTCATCGCCCAACTGGGCGAACGGGGCGGCAGCCTGCAGCAGTGTCGCCGCCTCGGCCAGCGACGCACGCTGACGCTGCCACATCTCCTCGCGCTGTTGCGCCAGCTGCTCCAGGGCCTCGCGAATCGGTTCGCGCTCGGCCTCCAGCTCGCTACGCACCTGCTCCGGGTAACCGGCAAACTCGTCCGGCACCGTTTGCGGCCGCCAGGCAGCGGCATCCAGCGCGCGGGCAATCTGGGTGAAGTTCTCCAGCGGTCCGGCGATCAACGTATGCGCCACACCAAGTTCGGTGTGAAAGATCTCCAGCCGGTATTCCGCCAGCCCCAGCGCCTGACCGAGGCGCTCCACGTTCTCCAGCGGAACGGTGCCGACACGGATATCGAGGAAGGTATGCTCGGCATTGAGCAGCCCAAGATCGATCTCGAGATTGCTAAAGCTCTCCAGCGAGAGCTCCAGCTGGCGGATGCGCTTGTCCTCCTCCTGCAGCAGCCGCTGCTGCTCCTCCATGTGCGAACAGGCGGCCCACTGCTGCGCCAGGAAGGCCCCGCTCGCCGCCACCTGCTCCATATCGGGGGGCAGCGGCAATTCCGCCGGGGGCGGCAGCTCCTTGTCGAGAAAATGGAGGATCTTGTCCAGGTGGGCGACGGCCTCGCGCACCTGCACACGGTACGGTTCGGCGGGCCGCTCCGGCATTGACTCTTCGTAACCCTCGCCGGAGTCGGTCTCGAAAACGCCCAGACGTGCCAGCAGCAGTGCCGCCTCCGGTGCATCGTCGCGGGTCGCCATCAGGCGCACCTTTTTCATCTGTAGCGGCAACAGCATCAGACGGCCTCCTGCATCCCACCACCTGTGGGAAGACTCTGCTCGACCTCGATCGGCACCAGACCGGCGGCGGCCTTGATCAACGCCTGCGGCATGTTCAGGCGCCGACCGCGCAGGACCGCCCGTGCGCGGCGCAGGTCACGCTCGCGCAGCATCAGGTAGGCGAAGGCCCTGGCCGGGTTGCCGCCGTTTGTGCGCAAGATAGAGCGGGCGATCTCCCAGCCGCGCAACTCCATCCGTCGTGTCACCTCGGAGGTGGTGTGCGCCCCTTCGAGCAGCTCGGCAAAGGGTTCGGGAAGGTGTTGCAGCAGTTCGCTCAGGCTGCCGAACTGGGCCAGCGAAAGCAGCTGGTTCCCGCTCAGGCGGTCGCCGGCGGGAACCAGCAGGTAGTAGGCCTGGGACGGCGACAGGCCGTAGGCGAAGCGGTAACGCAGCAGCCAGACCAGATTGACCCGGTCGATCATCCAGCCGATCAGGCGCCTGAATGTCTCTCCGCCGTCGAGACCGTCCTTCTGGGCCCGGCGCATCAGGCTGGCGTAGTAGCGACGGTCGATACTGGCATCGATGGCGAAAAGCTCCTGCTCCTTCTCGAAGATACCCCGCGCATCGCGCGCCACCTCGGCGTAGGGGGTCTGCTCGACGTTGCGCAACAGCTCGGCGATATCAGCACTCATCAACAAGCGTTCTGCAGGCAAGGTGGCGAAGGGGCCGACGGGGATCATCTGCTGGCGGATACGTTCGTTCGGCTCGTTGTTCATCTTGCCGCGCAGGATCGCCTTGAGGTTGCTGATCTCGAAGCGCCGTGCCCAGTAGAGCAACAGGTCGCGGGTAGGACCGGTGAGCGGCCGCAGGAGGATCGCCAGCTCCCCCAGCAGCAGCGGCATCACACGGTGATCCAGTGTCTCGTTCGTCCCTAGATCGGTAATCCCCAGACGCTGGGCCAGCCGCTCCCCAAGGGCACGGGCATCCTCATCCTGCTCGGCAAAGAGGGCGAACTCCCTCTCATCGACCAGGCGTGAGGCCATCAGGGAGAGGCGGGTATCGAGATAGGCGTAGCGGCTGAGTTTGGGCAAGGTATCAGCGTTCCCCGGAGATAAACAGCGTCAGCGCCGCCTCCACAGCGGACGCCTCGTTCTGCTGCACCAGTTCGTGCAGCCGCCGCTGGTGTTCTTCGCTGCGTCGCTCCAGTTCCTCAGTGGCCTGGGCGGCGCGCTCCTCGGCACGCTGCAGCTCGGCGCTGCGCTCCTGTTGTCCACTGTCACGAAACTCCGCCTCGAGCGCGGAGACCTCATCGTGCACCTTGTCGAGAATGGCGTCGCGTTGCCGCTGCGCCTCCTCGATCAATTTCTCGGCCCGCTGTTCGGCATCGAGCAGTCGTTTTAGTACCGCATCCATCTATCACACCTAAACCGTTAATCGTATCAGGATACGGCGAGCACCAGTCCGACACCACCCAGCAGTGCGCCGCTAATGCGCAGCATCAGCGCATTCATCTGTCGACCGGCAAACAGACCGCCGAGATGCAGGG
>JBEPXU010000259.1:0-3542 GCA_041641735.1 Ectothiorhodospiraceae bacterium | reverse complement strand
CCCCAGTGCCTCGGCGAAGCCAAAAAAACTGTCGAGCACATGTTGGTTTTTGTGTGGAGGGATCTTATGGTTGGTAAAGAGCCACTGGAGGTCCTTGGCGCGTGCCCTGTCGAAACCAAGCCGAGTACCGGCCCGAATCAACAGGCTTGCCAGGCTGGCACGGAACGACATCTGCATGTGCAGCAGGACATCGAACCGCCGGCCGGCGAGAGCCTTTCGCAGGTCGGCGTACGCTTTCCATCGCCGTGACTTATCAAAGATGATAAAGTCCACGCCCGGAATATCGCTGACCAGCGAATATTCCACCTTCCCGATGACCCAGGTTATATGTGTCTCCGGCCAGGCCGCCTGTAGCGTGCGCAATAGCGGCAGGGTGTTGCTGATATCGCCAATGGCCGACAGACGCAGCAGACAGAGGCTTTTCGGTGGCGTGGATAACGGCAGAGCCATAGTATGAATTCGACCCAAATCAATACAGACAAATGCCACATCCTATATGATGCCGATTATATCGGCCAAGTGGATGATGACTTTTTTGAACCGACCACCTGGGCGGAGCAGCACCTGTTATTAGGGGAGGCACCCGGGAGGGGTAGCGCGGTTTTTGTCCAGCATGGTGATTCGGTGCTGGTACTGCGCCACTTTCACCGGGGTGGTCTGCCGGCGAAGCTTTCCCGTGACCGTTACCTCTGGCGCGGGCTGGAGCAAACCCGTCCCTGGCAGGAGTGGCATCTGTTGCAGGAGCTCTATCGTCGGGGCCTTCCTGTGCCCAGGCCGGTTGCTGCCCGTATCTGCCGCAACGGCCTGACCTACCAGGGGGATATCATAACCGAAAGGGTGGAAGGGGCCCCGCTGGCCGACTGGCTGGGCAAGAAACGGCTTCCTTCGGCCCTGCTGATGAGTCTGGGGGAATGTCTGCGCCGTTTCCACGACGAGGGGGTTTATCATGCGGACCTTAACGCACGTAATATCCTGCTGGATGAGAGTGGTAAGGTGACGCTGATCGATTTCGACCGCGGGGAGTTACGCAAACCGGCTGAGGGCTGGCGCCGCGCCAATCTTGAACGTCTAAAGCGGTCACTGGATAAGTTTCGCCGACTGCAACGGCACTTTGCCTTCGATGATGAAGACTGGAAGGCCCTGCTGCGGGGCTACGAGGCCGCTGATTCGCAGTAACGACTGATCGCCTCCCGGTAGCGAACGGCCATGTCACGGCGTTCAACGACCAGTTGGCGGGCCTTGTCGCCCATCTCCTGTCTGCGGGAGGTATCCGTCAGCAGCTTGCCAATGCATTCCGCCAGTTCACTACTGTTCTGAACCTGCAGCGCCCCGCCCCCGGCGAGCAGGATCTCGGACTCGGTTCGGAAATTCTCCATGTGGGGGCCAAACAGCGGGGCTTTTCCGAGTGCCGCAGCCTCCAGGATGTTTTGTCCCCCCTTGGGTACCAGAGAGCCTCCCATAAAGACCAGGTCGGCCCCGGCGATAAGGCCGGGTAGTTCGCCGAAGGTGTCCGCCAGGTAAACCGTGGTCTGTTCGGTTATTTCATCGCCACGGCTTCGAACCGCCACGGTTTCATCTTTGAGGGCCTTGAGGATCTGCTCACGCCGCTTGGGGTGGCGTGGGGCGAGCACAAGCAGTCTTCCATCAGTGTCTGCACTGTGCCATGCCGCGAGCACTCTCTCCTCTTCGTCCTGGCGTGTGGAGGCCGCAAGAACATAAGGGCGTCCCAGATCAGTCGGGGTGATTCGCTCGGTCTTCGGTGCCGAGGAGAACTTGATATTGCCGATCACCTCGGAACGTTCTTTCGCTGCTCCCAGGGTAATGAAACTGGCACGATCCTGTTCCGAGCGGGCGAGTACCGCCGTGACCTGCTGCAGGCATAGTGTGTAAAGGCGTCGCAGCCAGGGGCGTGTTTTTGAGGTGCGCGAAGAGAGGCGGCCGTTGACCAGCAAAATCGGAATCTCGCGTTTGCTGCATTCGGTGTAAAGATTCGGCCATAACTCGGTTTCCATGACTAAGGCACAGCGGGGGCGATAGGCGGATAGAAAACTGCGAACACTGCGCTGCCAGTCAATGGGGAAATAGGCGTGCTCTACACCGGGTGGAAGCTTGGTCCGCGCCGCGCGGGCCCCGCTCGGTGTGGTGGTGGTGAGGAGCAACGGCTGTTCAGGCTGGTTTTTAAGCAGTTCTTTGACCAGTGGCAATACGGCATTGACCTCTCCGACCGAAGCCGCGTGCAACCAGAGTACACGACGTCGTGTGGGGCTGCGGTACAAACCGAGGCGCTGGAGAAAATAACCGGCTTCTTTCTCCCTGAGCGACTGCCACAGGGTATAGAGCGCGATGGGAAGAGCAAGCAGCCGTAGCAGCCAGTTATAACGCTGCAGATCACGCTGCTGGTCAGTAGACACCTTTCTCACCTTTGGGCCGGGTTTTGAAGCGCTTATGCAGCCAGAGATACTGCTCCGGTACACGTGCAATTTGCTCCTCCAGTATCCGGTTGGTACGGGTGGCATCGGTCATGTCATCACCACTGGGGAATCCATCCAGTTCGGGCAACAGTCTCACCAGAAAGCCCCCGGTACCGGGAAGGCGTTCGGAGTAGTAGGGCACAACCGGGGCGCCGGAGAGGCGTGCCAGGCGGGCGGTGGACGTCAGGGTGGCCGTGGGGAAACCAAAGAAGGGGGCAAAGACGGAGCGCTCCCGACCGAAGTCCTGATCCGGGGCGTACCACACGACCTTTCCCTTTTTCAGGTTGCGAACGATGTTGCGCATATCTGTGCTGGGTAACAGGTCATCGAAGAGCCGCTTGCGCGAGCCGGCCATGACCGCCTCGAACAAGGCGTTTTTGGCCGGTTTATAGATCGGCTGCAGGCCCTCAACGTGGAAGGCGAGGAAGCGCCCGCTGATCTCCAGAGTGGTGTAGTGCCCGCCAAGCAGGATCACCCCTTTGCCCTTCTGACGTGCACTCTCAAGGTGTTCCAGTCCTTCAATACGGTAGAGCTTGCGTAGCCGGGTGTCGCTGCCCCACCAGCTCAGAGCTCCCTCGAACAGGGAGGTGGCCGCGGAGATAAAGCACTCCCTGGCCAGGTGGCGCCGCTCTTTTTCCGACATCTCCGGAAAACAGAGACACAGATTGGTCAGCGTGACATGCCGACGGCTGGTGACCAGGAAATAGAGGGTATTACCCAGCAGACGGCCCAGCCCAAGCATGGCCGGATAGGGAAGAAGGAGGCTCAGTCTCAGCAGGCCGAGTCCCAGCCAGGTCGGCCAGTAGCGCGGCGAGAGAAAGTGTGCAGGGAGAGGGGGATCGCTTTGGGGCATGAAATCGGATCGACGTTAAAAGTCTGTTGGCAGTGTGACACCGCGGCGCTCTGCCATACGGCTTCCCAGCCGTTTGAGGGCATCACTATTGAAAAGGTGTTGGGCGATATCGAGTAGCTGCTCGTTCTCCTTGCGGGCATGGGCGCGGTTTGCCGTGGCAAAGCGTTGTGCAAGGGTCTTAAGGCTGGCGACATCATCGATGTGCTCGGGTTGGGTCA
>JBEPXU010000258.1:0-3550 GCA_041641735.1 Ectothiorhodospiraceae bacterium | reverse complement strand
GCCTGTCTGCATTTCGAGGATCTTGCGGTTGGCCTCTTCATAACTCATGTTGCCACGGTCTACATCGGCATAGATCTCGTGGGTCTGCGATTGCACAGTAAAGTCGATGGCCTGATCCACCACGACGCCGGCGATACCGCCAATAAGCGCCTGACTGCGCGCCGCACGCTCTTTGTCCTTGAAGGCCTGGTAGATGGCGGGGTAGTGGGCGTAAAGCAGGTGGGCCACCTCGTGGGAGAGGACCGCTGCCAGTTGTGCCTCATTCTGTAACGCCAGCAGGGTTCCGCTGGTAAGTAGAATATGGCCGTTGGCGGTGGCATAGACCTCGGGCATTGTCTTATCCAGCACGGTGACATCGAGGTGGATTCCGCCCGGGAGTTTCTCGCCACGCGGTACCAGCCTGTTGGCGATGCGATTGAGGTAGTCGTTGAGTGGTTTGTTGCTGACAACAGGTGTGTCGGCGACAATCTGCCGATACTCGTCGGCAGCGAGCCTGATCACCGCCATACCGTCTTTGTTGACCTCAGCGGCGTTGAGGACGAAGGCGAGCGGCAGCAGGGCTGCCCCCAGAAGAATTGCGGCGAGCCGGTTCATAGACCCTCCCGGTCTTTAATGATTATTCTATGCTCAAATTAGAGGAAGCGGCAGAAGGGTTCAAGGGCTTCGTGTCACGGTTCCGCTAAGGTGCGCTTTGGGGCGGGTGTGGAAGGTTTGAGGTCTATCGCATATAAACGGCCCAAATGTTGGTATATTTTGCACCGCAGATAATGGTTTTAGTTATGTGAGGCGCATGTGAATCACTCGTTGGCTTTGAAACGTCTTATTTTGTTGTTCGCCCTGGTTGTGTGGGGCCTTCAGGTTGGGGCGGCAGAGGTCGATATTCAGACTCTGAAACAGCAGGCAGAGCAGGGCGATGCCTGGGCACAGCTTAATCTTGGGGCTGCCTACGATAACGGTATCGGTGTTGAACGCGATATCCAGCAGGCCCTCCACTGGTACCAGAAGGCGGCAGAGCAGGGGCTCGCCAAGGCGCAGTACAATCTGGCTCATCTGCTGGCCACCGAAGAGATAAGCACGGTGGCCGCCGCCAAGTGGATGCTAAAGGCGGCCAATCAAGGGATGGCCGATGCACAATATTTGATGGGTGTAATTTATGCTGAGGGGCTTGGGGCCGAGATCGATGACAAGAAAGCGGTTTTCTGGCTGAAGAAGGCCATCTCGCAGGGTCACCAAGAGGCGGCCGTATTTCTCAAAAAGACCTATCAAATCACCACAGAGAACAGTGCCGAGGCAAAATAGCCCGCTAACAAAGGGGCTCCTCATCCGGCAGTGATGGAAAAAAGCATGAAATTTCGTGTTTCCAGGGCCGGAAACCGCTATACTCGCGGGTTCTTTAACACCCTGCACCTTTGGAAGTACTTCCCGTGATTGAGAATCTCCGTAATATCGCCATTATCGCCCACGTCGACCATGGCAAGACCACCCTTGTTGACCAGCTGCTAAAGCAGTCCGATACCCTGGACGAACGCACCCAGCTGGAAGATCGTGCCATGGACTCCAATGATCAGGAGCGTGAGCGCGGTATTACCATCCTCGCCAAGCCCACCGCGATCCGCTGGGGCGACTACCGTATTAACATCGTGGATACTCCCGGCCACGCCGACTTCGGCGGTGAGGTGGAGCGTGTTCTCTCCATGGTCGACTCGGTACTGCTGCTGGTCGATGCCGTGGAAGGCCCCATGCCGCAAACCCGCTTCGTGACCGAAAAGGCACTCGCTCGCGGCCTCAAGCCCATCGTGGTGGTCAACAAGGTTGACCGCCCGGCTTCCCGTCCCGACTGGGCGCTGGATCAGACCTTCGACCTGTTCGATCGCCTCGGCGCCACCGACGAGCAGCTCGACTTCCCTGTGATCTACGCCTCCGGCCTGGGCGGTTTCGCCGGTCTTGAGCCGGATGTGCGTGAGGGAGACATGAAGCCGCTGCTGCAGGCGATCATCGACCACGTTCATCCGCCGCAGGTGGAGCCGGAGGATGCTTTCCAGTTACAGGTCTCGCAACTCGACTACAACAGTTATGTCGGTGTGATCGGCATCGGCCGTATTAGCCGTGGCCGGGTCAAGACCAATACCGCCGTGACCGTGGTGGATAAGGATGGCGAACGCCGCAACGGCCGTCTTCTGCAACTGTTCGGTTTCCTCGGCCTTGAGCGCGTTGAAGTCGACGAGGCGCAGGCCGGCGATATCGTCTGCTTTACCGGTCTGGACCCGCTGAATATCTCCGACACCCTTTGTGATCCCAATGCCGTCGAGGCACTGGCGCCGCTTTCGGTCGATGAGCCCACCGTGAGCATGACCTTTCAGGTTAACAACTCGCCCTTCGCCGGTAAGGACGGCAAGTTTGTCACCTCGCGCCAGATCAAGGAGCGACTGGAGCAGGAGCTGGTGCACAACGTGGCGCTGCGCGTGGAGCAGGGCTCAGACCCGGACAAGTTCCGCGTCTCAGGACGTGGTGAGTTGCACCTCTCCGTCCTCATCGAGACCATGCGCCGCGAGGGCTTTGAGCTCGGTGTCTCCCGTCCCGAGGTTATTATCCGCGAGATCGACGGTGAGCCGCAGGAACCGTTCGAGCAGGTCACCGTGGATGTCGAGGAGCAGCACCAGGGCGCCGTGATGGAGCGCCTGGGTAACCGCGGCGGTGAGCTGAAGAATATGGAGCCGGATGGTCGTGGTCGTGTGCGCCTCGACTACATCATGCCGGCGCGTGGTCTCATCGGCTTCCGCACCGAGTTCCTCACCGCCACCCAGGGTTCGGGCCTGATCTACAGCGTCTTCGACCACTACGGCCCGTTCAAGAAGGGCGACTATGGCAACCGCAAGAACGGTGTGATGATCGCCAACGCCCCCGGCAAGGCACTCACCAACGCCCTGTTTAACCTGCAGGAGCGCGGCAAGATGTTTATCGGCCATGGCGAGGAGGTCTACGAGGGCATGATCATCGGTCTGCACTCGCGCGACAATGACCTGGTGGTCAATGCGCTCAAGGGCAAGCAGCTGACCAATGTCCGTGCCTCCGGCACCGACGAGGCGCAGGTGCTGACTCCGCCGGTGACCCATACCCTGGAACAGGCGCTGGAGTTTATCGATGACGATGAACTGGTTGAGGTGACCCCCAACCACGTCCGTCTGCGCAAGAAGCTGCTGGTCGAGCACGAGCGAAAGAAGGCGGCACGTAACAAGGACTCGTAAGCAGAAACGTCTGAAGAAAAAACCGGCCACTGGCCGGTTTTTTTATGTGTTTTTCTGCAGGGTTTACATTTGCGTTAGTTCGCTCGGGTGCTTTAATTGGGGAAGGCGGTTATCGTCAGATATAACAATTCACAGCATTGGAGGAGTTATCTGTTATGCGTACCCTGCGTATGTCCTTTCTTTGGCCGGTAACACTTGCCGTTTTGTCCATTTTTGCGATGCCTGCATTGGCTTCGAGCATGGGCGATGCCAGCCATAAGATCGTGATCCAGATCAGTACCGATGACCTGCGCACCCAGACCATC
>JBEPXU010000257.1:0-3552 GCA_041641735.1 Ectothiorhodospiraceae bacterium | reverse complement strand
GTCACCGTCGGACCTATATCGGTTCCATGCCGGGCAAGATTGTGCAGAACCTCTCCAAGGTGGAGACCCGCAATCCGCTGTTCCTGCTCGATGAAATCGACAAAATGGCGGCGGACTTTCGCGGTGACCCGGCCTCGGCGTTGCTGGAGGTGCTGGACCCGGAGCAGAACCACACCTTCAACGATCACTACCTGGAGGTCGACTTCGACCTTTCCGATGTGATGTTCATCGCCACCTCCAACTCGATGAATATCCCCGGCCCGCTGCTCGACCGGATGGAGGTGATTCGCATCCCCGGTTACACCGAGGACGAGAAGCTGAACATTGCCAAGCGTTACCTGGTACCCAAGGAACAGAAGGCCAACGGCATCGGCGAGGATGAGCTCGAGATTACCGATGAGGCCATCCTTGGTGTGGTCCGTCACTATACCCGTGAGGCGGGCGTTCGAAGCCTGCAGCGGGAGATCGCCAAGGTCTGCCGCAAGGTGGTCAAGGAGCTGCTGCTCAAGGGCCACAACAAGAAGGGCAGTGCCGATAAGGTCGTGGTGAATTTTGCTGACCTCGAGGAGTACCTGGGCGTGCACCGTTTCCGTTACGGTCTGGCAGAAGAGAAGGATCAGGTCGGTCAGGTTACCGGTCTTGCCTGGACCGAGGTCGGCGGTGAGCTGCTCAGCATCGAGACCGCCGTGGTGCCCGGCAAGGGCAAGCACGTCATTACCGGCCAGCTGGGTGATGTGATGAAGGAATCCATCCAGGCGGCGATGAGCGTGGTACGCAGCCGTGCGGCGGCCCTGGGTATCAAGCCGGACTTCTATGAGAACCGTGACATCCATATCCACGTGCCTGAGGGGGCGATCCCCAAGGACGGTCCCAGTGCCGGTATCGGCATGTGTACCGCCCTGGTCTCGGCACTGACAGGGATTCCTGTGCGTGCCGATGTGGCCATGACAGGGGAGATCACCCTGCGTGGTGAGGTGTTGCCCATCGGCGGGCTCAAGGAGAAGCTGCTGGCGGCCTCACGCGGTGGGATCAAGACCGTACTCATCCCGGAGGAGAATAAACGTCATCTCGAAGAGGTTCCGGATAACATCAAGGAGAATCTGGATATTCATCCGGTCAAATGGATTGATGAGGTGATTGATATCGCTTTGACAAAAAAACCTGAGCCCCTTTCAGAAGAGGAACTGGTTGAGATCGTCAAGGCCGCTGAGGGTGATAAACCGAACAGTATTCATACTCACTAATATTGTTTCGAGAGAAAAGTCATGCCGTTGGTGGATACATTGTTTCCACCAACGGCATTCTTTTACATTAATTTATACCGCTAAGTCATTAATACTCGGCGCAAAGCCGCATTATTACTGGATTTTTATGCTTATCTTGCTTGACAGTCCGGAGAGCCAGTTGGTATAAAATCCGCCAACGTATTAACGTGCCGCCATGCAATCGTGATGGCGGGTTTTTTGTCTCAGGAAGCGCCTTTGTCAAAACCTAATCGACAAAGGCAAAATAATTAGAGGGGAGATGTCTCAGTGAATAAATCCGAACTTATTGACGCAATTGCTGCTGGTGCTGATATTTCTAAGGCCGCTGCTGGCCGTGCACTGGATTCCATGATCGATTCCGTTACCGGTGCTCTGAAAGACGGTGATACCGTTAACCTGATCGGCTTTGGTACTTTCATGGTACGTGAGCGTGCTGCCCGTACTGGCCGCAACCCGCGCACCGGTGAGACCATCAACATCGCCGCGTCTAAAAATCCCAGTTTTAAGGCTGGTAAAGCGCTCAAGGATGCAGTAAACTAGCGCGCCTTTACTGACCCGGGTGCTTAGCTCAGCTGGGAGAGCATCGCCCTTACAAGGCGAGGGTCGCAGGTTCGATCCCTGCAGCACCCACCAAATTAGAAAAAGCAGTTTCGGAGCGGTAGTTCAGTTGGTTAGAATACCGGCCTGTCACGCCGGGGGTCGCGGGTTCGAGTCCCGTCCGCTCCGCCATAACTCAAAAGGGCGCATCCTGTATGCGCCCTTTTTTCTTTGTAGCAACCCAATCAATCACTGGCAGCAGGAACGTTAGCCGATATGCTTGAATTTATCCGTAATCGTGCACAAGGGTTTTTTGCCTGGCTTATTGTTGGCGGGATCATCATCACCTTCGCCCTGTTTGGCATTAACCAGTATTTAAGCGGTGGTGGCGACACCAGCGTGGCCAAGGTCAATGGAGAGGGGATCTCCCAGGCCCGACTGGAACAGGCCTACTACCAGCAGCGCCAGCGTCTGGAAGAGATGTTCGGCGGCAAGCTTCCAGCCATGTTTAGCGAGAAGATGATCAAGCAGCAGGTGCTGTCGCAACTTGTCGCACAGGAAGTGAAAGTCCAGGCGGCATGGGACAACGGCATGCGTGTCAGTGATGAGCAACTGGCTTCGATTATCCGTTCCATTGACGCCTTCAAGGAAGATGGCAAGTTCTCCCAATCTAAATATGAGCAACTGCTCAGAAATCAGAATATGACGCCGGGCATTTTCGAGAGCCGTGTCCGTCGCGACATCCTGTCCAACCAGTTTGAAAGTGGTTATCGTCATACCGCTTTTGTTACCAAGGCGGAAACGGACAACCTTCTTCGTCTGCAGAAACAAAAACGTACGGTCGGTTATCTGCAGGTGGCCATTGCTCCGTTTATCAAGGCAGCAGAGGTGAGTGACGAAGAGGTACAGGATTATTACAACAATAACCAGCAGCGCTTTATGCAGCCTGAGCAGGTTAAGGTGGATTACCTTGAGCTGAATGTCTCTGACCTGATGGAAACCATCGATGTGAAGGATGAGATGCTGCGCGCGCGTTATGAGTCACAAAAGATTAACTACACCACCCCTGAAGAGAGAAAGGCCAGCCATATCCTGATTCGGGTAAAGAAAGACGCCCCGAAGGAGAAGGATGAGGCAGCCAAAAAGACAGCCGAGGAGCTGCTTAAGCGCATCCGCAGCGGCGAGGACTTTGCCGAACTGGCCAAGAAAGCGTCCAACGATCCCGGTTCCGCCAGCAAGGGCGGCGATCTTGGTTTCTTTGGTAAGGGGGCGATGGTGCCGGCATTTGAGGATGCCGCATTTAAAATGAAAAAGGGCGAGGTGAGCGACCTGGTACGCAGCCCGTTTGGGTATCATATTATCAAGCTTACCGATATTCGCGGTGGTGAAGTACAGCCATTCGCTAAGGTCAAGGAGAAGATCCGCAAGGAGATCCAGACCGAACGGGCCGATCAACGCTTCTATGATATGGCCGACCAGCTGGCTAATCTCACCTATGAGCATCCCGAATCGCTGCAGGCTGCCAGCGAGGAGTTGGGCCTGCCGATTAAAACCACGGGATACTTTACCCGTCGTGGCGGAACCGGCATTGCCAGCAAGCCCAAGGTGACAGAGGCTGCGTTCAGTGAAGAAGTGCTCAAGCGCAACAATAATAGCGAGACCATCGAGCTGGGACGGAACCATCTTCTGGTGCTGCGCATCAATGATCATCAACCGGAGCATCTGCGCCCGTTAGAAGAGGTCAGGAATA
>JBEPXU010000256.1:0-3569 GCA_041641735.1 Ectothiorhodospiraceae bacterium | reverse complement strand
ATCTCCCACCTGGTCTGCCCACAGCTGTTCTACCATACGCTGTTGCCGGCATTTCTCGATACCGAAGCTGCAAACAATAAAATAAGACATCTCCTCTAAAGGAGATCGAGCAGGCTGCCTGAACAACAGCCCGCGTTATGTAACGGAACATTAAATCGTAGCCCGGGTATTCCTCATGCCCGGGCTTTTTTTTGCATAACGATTTAACAGCGGGGTTATTTAATCGAAGAGGGTTCGCGAATTGCCGGTATGCTCCTGCCGTTCATCAGTACCACCAGGTAGTGGTAACGGACCTTCTCCTCGGTCTCTGTCTTCATCTTCACCATGTAGTGCCACTTGCCCTCATGGTGTGGGATACGGCGCAGGGCGATCTCCTCGATAGTCGCACCGTTCATTCCCTCGTTTCCTGCTGCGTACTCATTTGCAATGGCCGCCACATTGTTGATAGAAAGCGCCGGAGCGGAACCGTCCGGTTTCCAGTCGTCAGCCGCATCGATATCGCTCTCTTTAACGAAAGCGACAACCCGCGCATTATCCACGTACTCAAAGATCTCGATCGGCAGTTCAATGGCCTGAACATTTACACTGTATATGGCCACCAAAAGCACCAGCCACCTCAACGACATGCGACTTCTCCTGCAGGATAAAATAGAAATGAAGTATAATGAATCCAGCGGGCCTTGGCTAAATCCTGACAAATCTACACTGCAATGAGCTCTACCCCATTGCCATCCGGGTCGCGGCAGAAGACGGCGTTACGTCCCGACTTGCTGCGGGTATAGGAAATACCGGCCTGCTCCAACCTTTGTACCAGTTCATCCAACCCTGCCACTGTCAGCGCCAGATGGCGGTCCCGGCCGACATGCTCCGGTCGCTCTGCCCCACTGTCCGGATTCGGCAATTCCAGCAGATGCAACTGCCTGTCTCCTATAGCCAGCCAAGCGCCGGGGAAGTTGAGCGGGGGGCGCTCGATCACCACCAGCCCCAACAGGTCACGATAAAAGCCGAGTGAACACTCTATCTCCTCCACCAGCAGGCTGACATGGTGAATACCCTGGATTTTCATGCGCTCTCCCCTTTGAAAAGCATGGTTTATGGTTGTGTGGCAATACCTTATAATGTTGGGCTGTTTTTAGCACGAACAACACTATGAACCCGGATCTCGACAAACTGCAGCCCTACCCCTTCGAAAAGCTCAATGCGCTGAAGGCAGCGGTTAGCCCCGCGGAGAAGCCTCATATCGCGCTATCCATCGGCGAACCCAAGCATCAACCGCCGGGCTTTGTTGTCGAAGAGTTGATTTCCCATCTGCATGGGCTGGCCAACTATCCACTGACCAAGGGGCGCCCCGAGTTACGTCAGGCGATCGCCGGCTGGCTGACACGCCGTTTCGGACTGCCCGAAGACTCTGTCGATGCCGAACACCATGTCCTGCCGGTGGCCGGGACCCGCGAGGCGCTGTTCGCCTTCGCGCAGGCGGTGGTGGACCGCACCACCGATGCGCTGGTGCTCACCCCCAACCCCTTCTATCAAATCTATGAGGGGGCTGCACTGCTGGCCGGTGCCGAACCGTACTTTCTCAACACAACTGCTGGAACCGGCTTTCTGCCGGAACTGGACAACGTACCGACCGAGGTGTGGCAGCGCTGCCAGCTGATCTATCTGTGCACCCCGGGCAATCCGACCGGTGCGGTGGCCGAAGTGGCCTACCTGCAAAAGCTGATTAAGCTGGCCGACGAGCACGACTTTATCATCGCCTCCGACGAGTGCTACTCGGAGCTCTACTTCGACGAGGAGGCCCCGCCGCCTGGCCTGCTGCAGGCCTCCGCAGAGATGGGCCGCAGCGATTACAGACGCTGCGTGGTTTTCCATAGCCTCTCCAAGCGCTCGAACCTGCCAGGCCTGCGTTCCGGCTTCGTCGCCGGCGACGCCGAGGTACTGGGACGTTTTCTCAAGTACCGTACCTACCAGGGCTGTGCCCTGCCGCCGCCCACTCAGGCGGCCAGCATCGTGGCGTGGAATGATGAAACCCATGTAAAGGCCAATCGCGATCTCTACCGGCAGAAGTTCGATGCGGTATTGAATATCCTGCAACCCGTGATGAAGGTCGAGCGTCCCGACGCCGGTTTCTACCTCTGGCCGGAGACCCCGGTCAGCGACACCGATTTTGCCCAGCAGCTGTTCGCGCAACAGAACGTGACTGTACTGCCGGGCAGTTACCTTTCCCGCGACGCCCACGGCGGCAACCCCGGACAGAACCGGGTGCGCATGGCCCTGGTGGCGGAGCTGGACGAATGTATCGAGGCCGCGGAACGTATCCGTGAATTTGTTGAAAAGCTTTAATTTATGCACCGCAAAGACGCAAAGAGCGCAAAGGGGATAACTGTCAGGCGACCTCACATCACTTTAGACATGTGATGTTAGGCTGCAGCACTATCAGGTGAGAGAACGACGAGTCAGTATTTCTTTGCGTCCTTTGCGCCTTTGCGGTGAAACATCTTTTCTTTCAGGAGATTAACAATGAGCGATATCCAGAAGATTATTGAAGAGGCGTTCGAGCGCCGTGCCGACATCACCCCGCGCAGCGTGGACACCCACGTCAAAGAGGCGGTGGACGAGGCGATCCGTATGCTTGATTCCGGTGAGGCGCGTGTGGCCGAGCAGAAGGGTGTGGGCGACTGGCAGGTCAACGAGTGGCTGAAAAAGGCGGTATTGCTCTCTTTCCGCATCAACGACAACGACGTGATGCGCGGCGGCTTTACCAACTATTACGACAAGGTGCCCTCCAAGTACGCTGAGATGAGTTCCCGCGAGCTGCGCGAAGGCGGCGTACGCGTGGTACCGCCAGCCTCTGCACGTCGCGGCTCCTTTATCGCCTCTGGCTGCGTACTGATGCCCTCCTACGTCAACATCGGCGCCTACGTCGATTCCGGCACCATGGTCGACACCTGGGCCACCGTCGGCTCCTGCGCCCAGATCGGTAAGAACGTCCACCTCTCCGGCGGTGTCGGTATCGGCGGTGTACTGGAGCCGCTGCAGGCCGCACCGACCATCATCGAGGACAACTGCTTCATCGGTGCCCGCTCCGAGGTCGTCGAGGGCGTGATCGTTGAGGAAGGCTCCGTTATCTCCATGGGCGTGTACATCGGCCAGTCTACCAAGATCTTCGACCGCGAGACCGGCGAGGTCCACTACGGCCGCGTACCGGCGGGCTCTGTAGTCGTTTCCGGCAACCTGCCGAGCAAGGACGGAAGCTACAGCCTCTACTGCGCCGTCATCGTCAAGAAGGTGGACGAGAAGACCCGAGGCAAGGTCGGCATCAACGAGCTGCTACGCGACATTTAATTGACAGAAATTCACCGTAAAGCCGCGAAGGCACAGAGAATTCCGTAACAAAGTATAAAACTCTGCGCCTTTGCGTCTCTGCGGTTAAAACATACGGTTGTGGACCAGAAACTATGAATACACTCGTAGGAATTAAAAACTGCGACACGGTTAAGAAAGCCAGAAAGTGGTTGGATCAGAACGGTATCGATTACGCCTTTCACGACCTGCACGAACAGGGGGTC
>JBEPXU010000255.1:2960-3593 GCA_041641735.1 Ectothiorhodospiraceae bacterium | reverse complement strand
AAGCGGCGGCTTTTTCCCCTGCATGGTCTTTACGCCTGGCCTGGAAGGCCGAAAGTGATGAAATAGGCCAGATTGTAAGTGCTGTGCAGGATCAGCCCGGGGATAATGCTGTTATAGCGATCCCTGAACCAGCCAAAGAGCAGGGAAGGCACCACCACCAGCGCCGCCCACAGCGGGGGATGTGTCAGAAGATGCAGTAGGGCAAAGGCCATCGTGGTCCAGCCGTTTGCCACCGTGATCCCCAGCCATGCCCGACTACCGTGCCCTCGCTTGAGTAACCCGGGCTGCAACACACCACGGAAAACCCACTCCTCAAACGTCGGATAGAGCAACACCAACCAGGCTAGCTGCTGCCATTGAGCGGCGAGGTTCACGCTGCCATCGGATGCGAGAATCAAACGACCCACCATCCAACAGCCGAGGGTGCCAGCTAGCAGCACCCACCAGAAGCCGGCATCCTTCAGCAAGTGGCGCTGTATACTGCGTCCTTCATCCGCTTCGGCTCTCTTTTTACCCATCGTTCGACTGGCTACCCCGGCCACAAAAACCACAGTTACCTTTACAGGATAAACGCCGGTTGACGATACGATAGTCTTTGCACAAAAAAAGGCCGGATAACCGGCCTTTTTTTCA
>JBEPXU010000255.1:0-2950 GCA_041641735.1 Ectothiorhodospiraceae bacterium | reverse complement strand
TTATTTATCCTTGGCCCACTCAAAGGCATCGCCATAGCAGTAATCCGGGTTGATGCCACGTACCACCATGAGGTCCCTGGCGCTATAGACCATATCCGGGTGACCGCAGGCGTAGAGCTCGAAACCGCTCAAATCCTCGAAGTCGCCGGCAGCGGACTCCTGGACATAGCCGGTGCGACCGTCCCAATCCGCGTCGGGTTGTGACAGCACCGGGCGGTAGCGGATATTGGGAAACTTACGCTCCCACTCGCGTATCTGGGCATCGGCATAGAGGTCGGCGCGGTGGCGGGCACCCCAGTAGATGTAGACCGGGCGGCTCGATTGCTCGGCCACCATGTGCTCGATGATCCCCTTGATCGGGCCGAAGCCGGTACCGGTGGCGAGCATGATGATCGGCCGCTCCGAGTCTTCACGCAGGAAGAAGCTTCCCTTGGGGCCTTCGATGCGAACGATCTCGCCCTCCTTCATCTCGCTGAAGACCCGATCGGTAAACTCACCGCCCTTGATGTGGCGGATGTGGAACTCCAACAGTTCATCCTCATGGGGGGCATTGGCGATGGAGAAGGCACGCTTGCGACCATCCTTCATGATGAAGTCGACATACTGACCGGCCAGGTACTGCATGCGCTCATTTTCCGGCAGCTTGAGGAACAGCGCCATGACATCGTCGTTGAGTCGCTCGAGGCGGGCAACCTTGGCGGGGAGGTTCTTGACCGGGATCTCCTCCACCGCACCGACTTCGTGGATCTCGATGGTGATATCACTGGCCGGACGCGCCACGCAAAAGAGCGCCATGCCGACAGCCTCTTCCTCTTCGCTCAGGGCCATCGGCTCGTCATCGCCGTAACTGACCTCGCCACTCACGACCTTACCGATACAGGCGCCGCAGGCACCGCCCCGGCAACCGTAGGGAAAGGCCAGGCCGCTACGCAGAGCAGCGTCGAGAATGCTTTCGTCATCCTCAGTGGTAAATTCGTGGCCGCTGGGCAGGACCTTGATGTTGAAACTCATGTGCTTCCTTCGCGCTTGTTCGCTTGTGGTATGATTTACCGAGCAAAAGACTGTGAATTATCACCCAATTACCCTTGCGAGTAAAACGTGCAACAGATCTTCATCGTCGGCTGTGGCGACATCGGCCGTATGGTTGCGGCCAAATGGCTTGAACAGGGTGCCAACGTCACTGCACTGGCTCGATCTGAGGCCAGTGAACTAAATCTTCAAGGTCTTGGAGTGAAAACGGTGTGCGGTGATCTCGACCATCCGGCCAGTCTGCCGACTCTGTCACTCCCCGACAACCTCGTCTATTACTTCGCGCCCCCTTCGCCCCAGCATGAAGGGGATCCACGCATGGAGAATTTCCTCAATGCACTGCACAGGGACTCTCTGCCAAAACGAATGGTCTATATCAGTACCAGTGGGGTCTACGGTGATACCCGGGGCGAATGGGTAACCGAGGAATCTCCGCCCAATCCGCAAACGGCCCGTGCGCGGCGCCGCCTCGCAGCCGAAACCGCCTTACGCCAGTTCGGTCATGCGCAGGGGGTTGAGGTCATTATTCTGCGTGTGGGCGGGATCTATGGTCCTGGCCGTCTTCCGCGGGAGCGTCTGCAAAAGGCCCTTCCGGTGCTGAGGGAGGAGGAGTGCGGCTACACCAACCGCATCCATGCCGAGGACCTGGTACAAATCTGCCTCGCGGCGGCGGAGAAGGGGCAGCCGGACAATATCTACAATGTCACCGACGGCCATCCCGGTAACATGACCCAGTATTTCAACGCCGTCGCCGAAGCGCTGGGACTTCCAAAACCACCGGCCGTCCCCTTGGGCGAGGCCCGAGAGGCGCTCAGCCCGGCGATGCTCTCGTACCTGCTTGAGTCGCGCCGTATGGACAACAACAAACTGCTGCGCGAATTCGGCATAACCCTGCGCTACCCGAATCTGGCCACCGGCCTGCAAGAAATCGGGCCATCCACCTCCGTGTCCTGACATAATCTGTAACCTTGCTGTCACAACTGTGACAAGTCTTTCTAATAGGGTGTCACACACGCTCTGTTTTTGTCCGCAAACCTCGTATATTAGTGCAATACATGCACCAACTTGCTGCAGATCACTGTCAACCTTTCGTAATTGGTGCCAAATCTCACCACATTACCTCGAGCGCTCATAACCACAAATATGGCACGGGTTTTGCTCTAATAACCCAACCATGATGATGGATAATTCTCTCACAGTCGGCTGCAGAACCTGTATCTGGGGCAAAGAACCACTCCGTTATGCCCCGTGCGAAGACTTCAGCCGGGGTAATTGCGCCCTGAAGAATCTTGTCGACAGCGCCAAGATTAGCGAAGAGGAGCTGACCACCGCTCACCTCGATTCGCTCAAGCTGCACTCTGCCCTGCAGCCGATCTATAGTCTCTCCCATGAACGCGTTATCGGTTATGAGGCACTCATTCGGGGTACCCGTGAAGGTTTGCCGGTCACACCCTGGGAGATCCTCTCTTCCACTGACAACCTTGAGCAGACGGTCTACCTGGATCGTCTTTGCCGGACCATTCATATCCGCAATTTTCAACGCCATATCCGCGACAATGCCTGGCTGTTCCTGAACATTAACCCCAAGGTCGTCGTTGGCGGGAGTCAGTTCGGCTCATTCTTCAGCCACCTGCTACACAGCACCGGTATCCCGCCGCAGCGCATTGTGGTCGAGATCCTGGAAAACGCCATCATGGATGAAGACCTGCTGGCGGAGACCGTGGCCTACTACCGCACGATGGGCTGCCTTATCGCCATCGATGACTTCGGTTCCGGCCACTCGAACTTCGACCGTATCATGCGCATCCAGCCGGATATCGTGAAAATGGACACCACCATGCTCAGGCAGGCGGGCAACAATGTGGTGGCACGCCGTATCATGCCGAACCTGGTGGCCATGCTCCACGAGGCCGGTTGCCTG
>JBEPXU010000254.1:0-3597 GCA_041641735.1 Ectothiorhodospiraceae bacterium | reverse complement strand
CTGGGCGACAACCTCGAAGCGGTTTGCGTCGACGGCATGGACCCGGTTCTGGGTGCCCTGGGCAGCCTGGAGCACGGCAGTCTGGCCGTATTCGATATGTCCAGCCAGGCAGGTGCCAGCGGAGACAAGGGCGAGACCCTGCTCGGCAAAGTCACCTCCCAGTGGCCGCTCGATTCCCTGTTGAGCGGTGTTTATGTGGCGGAGGACCTGCAGGCCGCACTGGCATTGCGTGGTTCACTGGCCGCCCATGAATCGGTGATTACCCGCGATGGTGTCTGGCTCGGTAGCGGCTGGTTGCGCGTTGCCCGCGATGCCGACGAGCGGGCCGGTGTGTTGCACCGCGAGCAGGAGCTCAAGGAGCTGAGTGAATCCATTGCGATGCTGGAAGAGCAGGCCGAGACCGTGCAGCAGCGGATGGAAGAGGGACGCCAGCGCCAGAAGGAGCTTGAGGAAGAGCGCGAAACCATCCAGGCCGACTTGAACGAGGCCAACCGCCGTCACACCGAGCAAAAATCCCAGCTCAGCGCCAAGCAGGCGCGTCAGGAGCAGCTCGCTAATCGTCGTGAACGGTTGCAGGGCGAGGCCGAGGAGATCCGCCAGCAGTTGCTCGAGACCGAACAGCAGATGGAGTCCTCACGGACCACGCTGCACAGCGCCCTGGAGCGCATGGAGGAGCTGGCCAAGCAGCGTGATGAGTTGACCGCACGCCGGGAGGTGCTGCGCGACACCCTGGAGCAGGTGCGCCAGCAGGCACGTCAGGATCGGGATGCGGCCCAGGAACTGACCGTCAGGCTTCAGACCGTTCGCACCGAACTGGACAGTACCAAGCAGGGGCTGGAGCGGATGAATCAGCAGCTCAGCCAGATGGCCGAGCGCCGGGAGGAGCTGAAGATGGCTCTTGCCGAGGGCGATGAGCCGATCAAGCTCAAGGTCGCCGAGATGGAGGAGCTGCTTGAAAAACGCATGGAGGTGGAGAAACGCCTCAATGAGGCGCGGCGCCAGGTTGGTGATATCGAACACGCCATGCGTGAGCTGGAGAACGAGCGGCACAAGGCGGAGCAGGAGGCGCAAAACATCCGCAATGCATTGGAACAGCAACGGATGGCATGGCAGGAGCTGAAGGTGCGTCGTCAAACCCTGCAGGAGCGTGTCAGCGAGGCCGGTTTTGAGATCGACAAGCTGTTGCAGGAGTTGCCGGAGCAGGCCGATCTTTCCCAGTGGGAGAGTCAGCTGGATACCGTGACACAACGTATACAACGTCTTGGTCCTATCAATCTGGCGGCGATCGAGGAGTACGAGCAGCAGTCCGAGCGCAAGAAGTATCTGGATGCGCAGAATGAGGATCTGATGGAGTCACTGGAGACCCTGGAGAACGCCATCCGCAAGATCGACCGTGAGACCCGTACCCGCTTCAAGGAGACCTTTGACCTGGTCAACAAAGGGCTTCAGGACAAGTTCCCGCGTCTGTTCGGCGGTGGGCACGCCTATCTGGAACTCACCGGTGATGACCTTCTCGATACCGGTGTTACGGTAATGGCCCGCCCGCCGGGCAAACGCAACAGTACCATCCACCTGCTCTCGGGCGGGGAGAAGGCGCTCACCGCCGTGGCGTTGGTTTTCTCCATCTTCGAGTTGAACCCCTCGCCTTTCTGCATGCTCGATGAGGTGGATGCGCCACTGGATGAGGCCAACGTCGGCCGTTTCTGCAAACTGGTCGAGGAGATGTCCGAGTCGGTGCAGTTCATCTTCATCACCCACAACAAGGCTACGATGGAGCTGGCCACGACCCTAACCGGTGTGACCATGCATGAAGCGGGTGTCTCCCGTATCGTGGCGGTGGATGTGGATGAGGCCGTGGAATTAGCCGCGGTCTGACGGAATTACGATTGTGGAACAGTTGCGCATAATCCTCATCATTCTGGGTCTTTTGCTGGTCCTCGGGATCTGGCTGGTTGATCGTATACGCCGCCAGCGCCGCCTTATGCGTCCCCCCGAAGATTGGGATGCTATCGACTCCTACAACGAGGATGCCGTGTCGGAAGAGGATAGCTTCCCGACAGCGCAAAAGGATCTCAATCCCGATGAGTGGGTGGGCAAGGCCTTTACCGCGAAACGTCACGATGTACTCGATGATGCCCAACTTGAAGGTTTGCATGGAATGGCCGGTTCCACAGCTGACCTGGAGCAGGAGATACCCGTGCTTGACGATGTGGTGGTGTTCGATGAGCCACAGCAGGCACGGGGCACGTCGCAGCAAAACGCTGTGCCACAGGAGACAGTGATTGTGTTGACGCTGCTGGCGCCAAAGGGCAAACCTTTGCGTGGTCCGCTGTTACTCAAGGCGTTACAGGATTCCGGCCTGGAACATGGCAACATGGACATCTTTCATTACCATGCCGGTGGCAGCAGCGAACCACTTTTTAGTGCTGCCAATGTGCTGGAGCCAGGGAAATTCATTCTCAGTGAGATAGCCCAGATGGAAACACCGGGTATCGCCCTGTTCATGCGTCTGCCCAACCAGCTGGCGGGCAGCGACGCCCTGAATCTGATGCTGCAAAAGGCAAGACAGATGGGGGCGCAACTCAATGCCACCCTATGTGACGGACAACGTCAGCCCCTGAATGATAAGGCGCTGGCCGAAATGGAAGAAAAGGCGATGGTTTTCCCCGCCGTGAACTAACTTACCCGTCAATATGTCCCTGACATTCACTTTCGTTTCAAGAACTGACCCACACTCATGAGCCAGAAGATACCCGATGAGGTGTTGCAGCGTGTCGCATCGCTGCGCGAGCAGATCGCTTACCATAACTATCGCTACTATGCCCTGGATGATCCGGAGATCCCGGATGCCGAATACGATCGGTTGTTTCGCGAACTGCAGCAATTGGAGCAAGATTACCCATCGCTCATTACTTCCGACTCACCCACCCAGCGCGTGGGGGCCGAGCCCCTCAAGGTCTTCGAGGAGGTGCGTCACGCGATCCCGATGCTCTCCCTGGGCAATGTCTTTTCAGAAGAGGAGTTGGGCGACTTTGATCGGCGTGTGCGCGAGGGGTTAGGGGTGGATGAGGTCGACTACTGTGTCGAGCCCAAACTGGATGGTCTGGCAATCAGTATCCGTTATGAAGACGGTGTCCTGGTACGGGCGGCAACGCGAGGTGACGGGGCGACCGGAGAGGATGTGACACAGAATGTCCGTACTATCGAGTCGGTACCGCTCAAACTCTACGGCGAGAAATACCCGGCGGTGCTGGAGGTTCGAGGCGAGGTCTATATGGGTAAGGCCGGTTTTGAGCAGCTAAACGAGCGTCAGCGCGAGAAGGGGGAGAAGACCTTTGCCAATCCGCGCAATGCCGCTGCCGGTTCCCTGCGCCAGCTCGACTCCCGTATTACCGCAACCCGTCCGCTGACCATGTATTGCTACGGTGTCGGTGTCGCCGAAGGCGCGGAACTGCCAGATACTCACAGCGAAATTTTGCAGAAAATTAAAGAGTGGGGCCTGCGAGTCTGCCCCGAGATTCGTGTGGTCAGGGGTAAGCAGGGCTGTCTTGAGTATTACAATGACATCGGTGCACGTCGGGAGAGTCTGCCCTACGA
>JBEPXU010000253.1:0-3631 GCA_041641735.1 Ectothiorhodospiraceae bacterium | reverse complement strand
GTCGCTGCAGGAGTTGCCTTCTATGCCCTACTCGCCATTTTCCCAGCCATTGGAGCCCTGGTGGCCATCTACGGCCTGGTTTCCGATCCAAGCCAGGTCCAGGATCAGATTGCCCTGCTTTCCGGAGTCCTGCCGCAGCAGGGTTTGGAGATTCTCCAGAGCCAGCTGGAACGGCTCAGCCAGGATACCGGTGGAGCCTTGAGCTTCGGGGTGGTAGTGGGAATACTTTTCAGCCTCGGCAGTTCAACCAAGGGCATGAAGGCCTTTATCACCGGCCTCAATATC
Organism: Ectothiorhodospiraceae bacterium; assembly: GCA_041641735.1. Classification (GTDB taxonomy): domain Bacteria; phylum Pseudomonadota; class Gammaproteobacteria; order Thiohalomonadales; family Thiohalomonadaceae; genus JAPHTQ01. Next base: position 3,346 of record JBEPXU010000253.1, on the reverse strand, counting down.
GTCTACGGCGAGGAAGAACGGCGTAGTTTCATCGCTTTCAACCTGATGTCTCTGGCACTCACCGTTGCCGCCATTCTTTTCGTGTTGGTTTCACTGGGCTTCATCGTGATCTTCCCTGCGATGCTGCACTTCATAGGTCTTCCCGATTTTACCGAAACGCTTACCAGTATTCTGCGCTGGCCGCTTCTGGCACTCTTCGTAATCATGGGCCTGGGCCTGCTCTACCGATACGCACCGCACCGCAATCAGCCCAAGTTCAGATGGCTGAGTTGGGGAGCGGTTATCGCTACCATCCTGTGGCTGCTGGTCTCAATGCTGTTCTCCCTCTATGTTTCCTACTCCGACACGTACAATGAAACCTACGGCTCCATCGGCGCCATCATCATCTTACTGATGTGGTTTTACCTCTCGGCCTTCGCGGTGCTGCTCGGTGCGGAAATCAATGCGGAGATCGAACACCAGACCAAGGAAGACTCCACCGTGGGGGAACCGAAACCCTTAGGGGAAAGAGGCGCCTATGTGGCCGATACAGTCGGAGAAAGCCGCTCTACCAAAGAGGATTAACCGAGGCGTTCCCGCTGTCCGATGGCAAAGGACGAATCCTGCGGTGGCGGAAAGAGAAAGAGAAACAACATTCACGAACGGTACAAGCCGGTTTCAGGCCGAACCAAAGACTATATCATCAATCCCAAGATAAACGGCTATAAGTCCCTGCACACCAGCGTCGGTTCGAGCCTGGGCCCCTTCGAAATTCAGATACGGACCCGGCAGATGCACCATGTCGCCGAATTCGGCAGTGCAGCCCACTGGCTCTACGACCTGGCCAAGGACAGCAGGCTCAAGGCCACTCTGCCTCCGAACCATGCCACCCTGGCCCGGCTCCAGGCAACCCTGCGCCGGCAGCGAAAGAGTATGGCAACGAAAAAGACCCGTTCCCGGTCCTCCAAAACCAGGGCCCTGCCACTACGAAAACCCCTCTATTCAGCCAAGTAGCCCAGCTTCGCGAAGTTGATCGTGGAGCATGAAGCCGTCTGCAAATTCGCAATAGGGTATGCCCAAGGAAGTATAGTCGGCTTCATAGGGTTTGGCCTTCTCCCGGGCTACGCGGATGCATACCGCGGCGATCCTGTCGGGATAGCGGCGGGCTATATCATGGTAGATCAGGCGATCGGCCTGACCGTTGTCGCCTATGAGGATGAAGCGGAGATTCGTACTGATGCGGAGAATGGATTCTATCTTCTGTGTTTTGTGACCATGCCCCTTGCGCAGCAGTTTGTTGTTGGTCATCCCGACCTTCTGCATCAGCAGAGGCCCCTGGGGAAAGGACTGCAAATCGAGGAAATCGGACATCAATCTGTAGAGGCTCCAGCTTGAGCTGGTGATATAGAAGATGGGCTGCAGCGTGGTGGTCTTGCGAAGCACCGTCTGATAGAGCGATGCCATGCCCTCGATGGCAATGCGGGTGGCCGAATTGTTGATAAACGTCATTTTGGCGCTCATCAACATATCGGTGGCATAGGTCTCGAGGATGGTGTCATCGATATCGCTGATAATGCCATAGGCTTCACCGGTATCGGATGGCAGGCTGAGAACTTTCCCCTTTCGTTCTTCTATCTCCCTATAGCCCGGTATGGGTTCGAGGACATAATCGACGTCCAGCCAGCCCGGCTCTGTCAATGGCTTCTCCAGGGCGACCTCCTCATGAAAATATCCGATGGCGTCGCAGGCGATGGCAATACTCTGCCCGTTGACAGTGGCTGTCAGTCCGGCATTTTCAGCTCTGGCCCGGAGAAAGACCCTGGTCATGTTGCGCAGGTTTATCCACCAGGGATCGTCGCTTTTGGGTGAGCCCTCATCGAGATTTTCAACCACCCGGCCGCTGAGAACTACGGTATGACCGCAGCCGAACCCGAGAAAGGGGATAACGGTGAAAGGACGTATCAGACCGCTGTACTTTTTCAACTTGCGTATGCCGCGGGCCATGAAAATGTCGGCCGCAGGCGGCCTGTCCGCCTGAGCGGATCTTTTGTCAGATGTGGTTTTTACCAACGATAACCCTTAAGCGTTTTGAGTGAATCGAATAGTTGATCCTATCTATTTTCTCGTCATGCAACTCCCCGTCGTAATTGATGGAGAGAGGCCTGGAAAACTTCATGGCAAAATCCTTCGCGCGCAGCGACACAATAGTATCCGATTGCTCCTGCTCGCCGCTCAATATCAGCCGTGAATTGAAGATCTGATCGGAGATACCCTGGCCCAGGTAGAGGACCAGATCCAATTTGCCATCGGTTATATCGGCCTGGGAGGCCACCGGTATTCCCGAAGCGGCGTATCTGCCGTTGCCCACCACCACATTGAGGGCATCGGCGCTAATGGTCTCATCGTCGCAGCGCACCTCTACGTGAAAGGGTTCAAGGTCTGCAATAGCCGACAATCCCGAGCGTACATAGGCGAGCGTGCCCCAACTGGTCTTGTCGGTGTCCTCGAGATGCTTGTCCACCTCACCGGAAAAGCCGCAGGAAGACACATTGAAGAAGTAGATCGTATCTCCAGCAGCCTTCAGCATCGCCACATCGACCTGCACCTGCCTGTTCGCATTAATGATGGCAAAGGCCTCATCGATATCTGCACCAATGTCCAGACTGCGGCAGAGATCATTGCCGGTGCCGGCCGGAATGATGCCCAGCGGCGGCGCATCATCCACCTGCAGAAGCCCTGAAGCGACCTCGTGAATGGTACCGTCGCCGCCGCAGGCGATGATCAACGGAACACCACGCGAGGCAGCATCGCGGGCCAGATCGGTACCATGACCGCGATGATCTGTGTTTTGTATATCATAACCGGCCTGACGGGCCAGTTCAACTATGTGTTGCTGGCTTTTGTAACCGGCACTGCCGTTCATTATCACTACAGGCTTGTCGTTCATTTCCGCCTCTTCTCTTACCTGTTGATGTTCTTGCCAGACCCTGGTGCCTAGGGACAACCGGTGTCTATTGATAGCTACCTTGCCGGCCTGCGGACGCCAAGCACACTTGGATACGTCTGCTCTTACAGCCTTCGGTGCGAAAGGCGTATCCTGGCAGTGGTCGAAGTTGTATGGAGGTAAACTGCAATATTCAGTCCAGCTAAAGATTGATCTCTTGCCGCTGCGACGTTATGCGATACCCGGAACAGAGGCGCCACTGCCTGTCCTGTTTTCCAGGAGCTGTCCGGTTCAGGTGGATGGCATGGGAGAAACCGCGCGGGCTGAGGCTATATCCTCCAGCCATGTTCACGAAAATCTATTGACAAAACATGCCCCTGCCTTGCATGGCATACTTTTCGCATCAATTAAGTGATATACACT
>JBEPXU010000252.1:0-3634 GCA_041641735.1 Ectothiorhodospiraceae bacterium | reverse complement strand
CACGAGGATTATCGGTCGAAAGATGAAGCGAAGAAAAGCCTGTTCGAGTACATCGAAGTCTTCTATAACAGGCGCAGACGACATTCATACTTGGGCTACATCAGCCCGGTTGAATACGAGGCGAGAGACGCCTCTCAATTAAATCGTCCGTTTTACTGGGGGAAGCTCAGGTTACGGTGTTACCGGTAGTTCAGACCAACCGGTACAGAAAATGTAAAAACGGAAAGAGGCACAATAACCGGTACGGTATTCCCTGCTTGTACTATGTCCCTTTATGAATCCCTGGTGGTACGTGCGAAACAATGCTATGTAAGTGGCAGCAAGGCCAGCGCCTGTCGACGGCACTGTTTTGCAGTCTCCGCATCAAGCTGTTTTAGCCAGCGAGAGGGAATACTATCTGCCCCATAGAAGGCACCCGCTATCATCCCGCCGATGGCTCCTGTTGTATCCGCATCCCCTCCCCTGTTTACTACATCGACAAGACAGTCTTCAAAACTGTCCGTATCAAAGAAGGCGCTGAAGACGGCTCGCATTGTGTGGACGATGTAGCCGCTGGGATTCTCTTCCCGGCGCCTGCGGCGGAAAACAAAATCGGGATGCGTCTCCAGAAGCTGATGGACCGGTCCATGGCGCAACTGGGCCAGGGTTGCACCCTGCATGGCCATCTGCACCATACGCACAGTGCAATAGGTGCCGGCATCGGAGACAGGATTGTTGTGGGTGACATGCGCCTGGGCATTTACGGCAGCCATGACCTCTTCGTCGCGTTTACCGAGCGTGGCCAGCGCAATCGGCAGTGTGCGCATACAGGCGCCGTTTCCGGCGTCGTGCTCACTGAGGGGAACAGCGGTTTCACCTTTGTTGCGAAAATGGAGGATACCGCGACGAACGGTGTTACCGATGTCGACCGGTTTGCTGCGCATCCATTGGTCGAAATGCTCTGCAATGGACATCGGCTCGATGGCCTGCCGTGAAATGATCGACTCACCCAGCGCAAGGCTCATGGTGGTATCGTCGGTGACCGTGCCGGGCTTGAGACGCAACCACCCTCCACCGGTGATCTCCCTGTGAATACCGTGTTGATGCTGGATCTCACGGGGTGTCATGAACTCGACGGTGGCGCCAAGGGCATCGCCGACGGCAAGCCCCAGATAGGCGCCTATGGCTCGCTCTTCGATTTCCGGTGAACTGTTCATCGTAGCGAACCTGTGATTGTTCCGCGCAAAAGCGCCTAAGGGTTATTACTCCGGTCCGAAGCATTCCTGATAGTCAGCACAGACCTGGCATGAGGGTGCACGACAAGTATAGACCCCCTCCTGGATGCAAAGCTGCTTATAGAAGAACTTCTTCCATTTCATATCATGAATGTTCTTGTCAGCAAGCGGGGCAAAAGCGCTACGGATAAGTGCAGTCAGGTCCTTGCGTGACCAAAGGCCAAGGTCCTGCCACAGGTGATCGCCTCCCATGCAACCGGCGATAAGGATATCCGCCACCCATTCTGCGGTCTGCGGGTCGCTATCGGCGTGCGTGATAAACAGCTGACGCAACTCGCTGTGCTCATCACTGCGCATCGGGTCGAGCATCTTGCCGTGGTGATCGAACTGTTCCACTTCGACCGCCGGAAAGTGATGTTTCATCAGCCCGGTAAACTCTGCCTTGCTAAGCCCCAGGTAACGGGGCATGTCGCCCATACTGGCAACTTGTGATGAGAGCATACGTGCGATGAGATCGCCAAGGCCGTGACGGACACAGTTACTGATTAGCCAGTTATAGGTTGAATCACGCAGTTGCATACGGTTTTTGTTTTGTGCCTCTTTCAATGCAAGCATTCCTTATTCCTCCGGTTCCTCGCATGCCTCGCCGATATAGCGTGGGCAGCTCTCCAGTGAGCCCGTCTTTGACTCATCCCAGGTCAGGGCCAGGATTTGATTGATTTTCTCCGGTTCGAAACCGACGATCCGGTGCTCCCCTATCGCCATTAACGGGCGGCGGATAAGCAGGGGCTCCTCGAGCATCAACTGATAGGCCTCGTCCTCATCCAACAGCTCCGGGACCACGTCACCGCTGGTGATCAATGGGGCACTGCGGTTAAAGCGTTCTGTGACCGGCACACCATGGAAGAAGGCTTCAAGACGTTCACGGGTCCAGGGCTCTGTCAGCAGATTGCGTGCCTCGACCTCATAGCCGGCTTCGGCCAACAACTTCTTCTGCTTGGTGTTGTTGATACACCCCGGTTTTTCGAAGAAGCGGATGTTCATCATCAGCCCCTGTTGCGTTGAGACTGCTTCCAGGCAGAGTCAAGCAGTGCGCTGTGGCGTGACCACACCCTGTCCGGGAACGGCGACGGATTGTGGCGGCTGCTGGTGAACAGTTCGTAGAGCTGTTTTCCTAGCCAGCGGAGCGGCTGCGTGGAAAAGTTAATCTGCTGGGGAAGATGATCGGTATTACCTATTACGATGGCCATGGGTCACCTCACACTGTCGCGTATTTTTCGGCGTATTGCTTGAGTCGCTCTACCGGGATGGCGGTAAGCGAGCCGAGTGGATTCAGTGGTGTCCCGTCGGCAGCCAGAATGGCCTCTTCAATAGGGCAGATACTGGCGCATTGGGCATCGGCAAAGTCGCCATCACATTCGGTGCATTTTTTTGCATCGATCAGGAAGTGCGGCTTGGCCTCGTAGATCGCCTCGCTCGGGCAGACCTCCATGCAGGCAAAACAGTTAACGCAGTTTTCGACGATTTTCAGTGCCATGATTTACCTCGGACTTGTCGGTCATTTGGCAGTGCGAGCTTCGCGAAGTAATCCTGTTTTCAAAACAGAGATTGCTTCGTCGTTTCACTCCTCGCAATGACAGCTACACACTACTCGTTCTTACGCCACGCTGGCGCCGGCGTCTTCCACCGGGTCCAGCTTGCCGCTGCTTAGCATCTCTTCGTAGACCTTGGCCACGGACTCCTCGATGTCCTCCATGGCATAGTCGCTAACGGGTTGAATACCCGCCTCCTCCAGCGCCTCATAGGGCGGCAGGCCGATACGGGCACTGAGCATCACTTCACATCCTTCAAGTGCATTGATGACTCGGCCGAGCGTGCTTTCATCTTCGTTACAGGTATCCTGGCCGACGCAGTACTGATCGGCACGGCGCGGACCGATAAAGCGAACACCATCATCGGAGGCCTCGTAGACCAGGAACTCGGTCGCGTGACCGAAGTGCTGATTGATAATGCCGCCGCCCTTGGTGGCTACAGCCATCAGGACCGGACGTCCTGTCCTTTTCGGTTTCTTCAAACTGTCGATGGAAACGGTAACAACCCCTTCACTGGCTTGTTGCTTGGCCTTGAGTTCTTCCTCGATGGCGGCATGTACCTTGGCGCGCTTTTTCATCGCCTCGTCATAATCGATATCCATCTCCTCGATTTTGTCGAGGGTGAACTCCGCACCGCGATCCTCGCCCAGCAGGCCGACGGCATCGGCACGGCACTGGCGACAGTGGCGCATCATGTTCATATCACCGGCGCAGGAGTCCTGCAGTGCCTGCAGCTCCTTCGCATCGGGACCGCGCTGACCCATGATGCCGAAATAGGTACCGTGCTCTTCCTCGGCAATCAGCGGCATGACGTTGTGCAGGAAGGCG
>JBEPXU010000251.1:0-3640 GCA_041641735.1 Ectothiorhodospiraceae bacterium | reverse complement strand
TGTGATGGATTATGCAACACTGTTTCCGCACAACGATACACTGGAGACACTCAACACCAACCTGCCCCTGTCGCATAAACTGCGCTTCGTCCACGACATCATCCACAAGCGTTACCCCTGTATCGAACGACTGGCGGTTGCCATCTACGATCCCAAGACCGACCTGCTCAAGACCTTCCTTCACAGCAGTCGCAGTGAACCCGCCCTCACCCACTACGAGGCCAAACTCAGTGACAGCCAGTCCCTCAGTGAGATACTGGAGGTTGGCAAACCCCGTATCGTCAATGACCTGAGCATCTTCAGTGACAGTGACAAGGAACACAGTCAGCGAATCCTCGCCCAGGGTTACGAAGCCAGCTACACCCTGCCGATGTTTCATAACGATAATCTGTACGGTTTTATCTTCTTCAACGCCTCGCGAAAGGGGGCGTTCACCGGCCAGGTTCTGCACGACCTGGACCTCTTCGGTCACCTGATGTCACTGACCATCGTTCACGAACTTGCTCAGTTTCGTACCCTGCATGCAGCCGTCGACACAGCGCGCGATATTACCCACCACCGCGACAATGAAACCGGCGGACACCTCGACCGAATGTCGCGCTATTCGCGTTTGATAGCAGAAGCACTGGCTAGCGAATTCACCTTCAGCGACGAATACGTGGAACGTATTTTTCTCTTCTCGCCGCTTCATGACATCGGAAAAATCGCCATTCCGGATGACATCCTACTCAAACCGGGTCTGCTGACAGAAGAAGAGTTCGAGATCATGAAAACCCACACCCTCAAGGGACGCGAGATCATCGACAGCATGCTGCAACACTTCGGCATCGACGCCCTCGATCACAGTGATATCCTGCGCAACATCGCCCAGTATCACCATGAGCGACTCAACGGTCAGGGCTACCCCAAAGGACTGCGGGGCGAGGATATCCCGATTGAGGCACGCATCATTGCAGTCGCGGATATTTTCGATGCGCTGACCAGTGAACGCCCTTACAAACCTGCCTGGGATAATGACAAAGCCTTCGACCTGTTACAGGAGATGGCAGGAAGCAGCCTTGATGCCGACTGCGTCAATGCGCTGCTTGAGAACCGAGAACGTGTTGAACAAATACAGCAGCAGTTCGTCGAAGACCACTACGGTTAACATACTGCTACTCCCTACTGCCTCTCGGTTAAGGAAGATTGCCTCATCGCTCTTGCTCCTCGCAATAACAGCCTGATTAGCGTTTTCCCCGCCGCGACCATCAATGCTAACCTAGCGCCAGATTTTTACTGCAGAGAAGCAACACTATGCCCCCCGAGACAAATCAAAGAAGCATTCTCATCACCGGATGCTCAAGCGGTATCGGTCTGTGTGTCGCCAAGGGATTAAAGGCACGCGGCTATCGGGTCTTCGCCACCGCACGCAAGGAAGAGGATGTTGCCGAGCTCCAACGGCAGGGATTTGAAAGCCTGCGTCTGGACTTGACCGACAGCGCCTCAATTGAAGCCGCCGTCACATCGGTACTTGAGCTAACCGGCGGTACGCTCGATGCCCTGTTCAACAACGGGGCCTACGGCCAGCCCGGTGCTGTGGAGGATTTGCGCCGCGAGGTCCTGCGTGAGCAGTTCGAGACCAACCTGTTCGGCACCCACGAACTGACCTCCCGGGTACTGCCGGTGATGCGCCGCCAGGGCCATGGTCGCATCATCCAGGACAGTTCGGTGCTGGGACTCATCGCCCTGCCCTTTCGCGGCGCCTACAACAGCAGTAAATTCGCTCTGGAGGGGCTGACCGATACCCTGCGCCTGGAACTGCATGGCAGCAATATCCACATCAGCCTTATCGAACCGGGCCCCGTCACCAGCCGCTTTCGCGCCAATGCCTTTGCCAAGTATCAGCAGAATATCGATAAGGAGAGCAGCCCGTTTCGCGAGACCTACGAGGCGATGGAGCGACGCCTGACCAAGGAGGGCCCAGCCGCCCCCTTTACGCTGCCCCCCGAAGCGGTACTGGACAAGGTGATCCTTGCACTCGAGTCCAGACGTCCCAAAATACGTTATTACGTCACTTTCCCAACGTACCTCTTTGCCGTGCTCAAGCGAATTCTCCCCCATCGCGGGCTCGACTGGGTGCTGAGGAAGGTATCCCGGGGTGAAAACCAATAGGGAGTGTTAAGCAACGTATGAAAAAACTCTTTGCCACCCTACTATGCGGAAGCCTGCTTTACACAGTAAGCGCCCACGCCATCGTCAGTATGGAGAACCTGCATACCCGCAAGCCCAAAGAGGGCTTCAGCGGCAATGTCGAGCTGTCACTAAGCAACACCTCGGGCAATACCGAGAAGGAGGAGTACAGCCTCGGCTCGCGCATCCAGTGGCACCAGGGCGAGATGACCGACTATCTGCTCCTAAGCGGCAACTACGGCAAGAGCGCCGGGGTGAAAAACACCGACAACTCCTTTGCCCACCTGCGCCATATCCAGCAATTTCGCCCGACCACGGCCTGGGAGGCCTACCTGCAGGCCGAACGCGATGAGTTCGCCCGCCTGATCTACCGTGGCCTGGCCGGCGGCGGTCTGCGTTTTACCCTCTACGAGCAGGAGAACCTGGGCGCCGCCTACCTCGGTCTGGGCGGCTATTACAGCGAAGAACGCATCGACGAGACCTACGCCGATGCCGGCACCGAAACCCTGTGGCGCGGCAGCAGCTATCTGCTACTCAAATACCAGGCCACCCCCAACACCGTCCTGGCCAGCACCACCTACTACCAGCCATCCGTCGAAGGAGCCGACGATTATCGCCTGCTGGAACAGGCCGCACTGAAGGTCAAACTCACCGATATCCTTTCATTGATCGTCTCTGCCGACTACCGCTTCGACAGTGCACCACCGATTGGTGTAGAGAAGCGGGACGTCACCTACAAGACCACATTTTCACTCGAATTCTGAATAGCTCACCTCAAATCAATAAATGCGATACCCGTGTCATTGCGAGGAACAAATGTGACGAAGCAATCTCCAAGTATAACGAAAGTAGATTGCTTCGCTACGCTCGCAATGACATCGCAGGGCCACGGTTCGATGTAAGAAACACATACCTTATCCCTTCTCCCCCAAGGATAAGGTTAGGATGGGTGGAGTAATAAATAGTGACTCGGTTACTTTACCGGACAAAAAATTGCTTCGTCACCCTATGACTCGCAATGACCAAGTCCCTTCTCCCTCAGGGAGAAGGTTAGGATGAGGGGGTAGATTCAATAGAATCGCTTCAGATAGTGGACTGACCACCAGCAAGTGTTAACAGCTAATACCTGCCGAGTATATCTTCAACCTGTGCCATCAGCGGGTCCTGCCACTCATCCGCCCCGGTTGAGATGCCAAGCACAACAATATCACTATGCAGCATCCCGAGACGTTGCCCCAGAGCCAGCGTCTCGGCCACACCAAAACCGTGAGAGGAGAGGCCATCCTGCTGCTGCAGTTCATCCAGGGTATAACGCGCCACCTCCGCGACACCCGGTTGCGCGGCAACAGCGTCAATCAGCAGAATCACTCCATCAAACGGTTTGAGGTACTCCAGCAATAACGCCCCGGGTCGATCCAACTGTTCACACTGCAACGGCAGGTCTGGACAGTGCTCCCTGAGGTGCTCTTCA
>JBEPXU010000250.1:0-3649 GCA_041641735.1 Ectothiorhodospiraceae bacterium | reverse complement strand
CGATATTGCGCTTCTCCCAGCGGGCAGTGCCACTGGGGTAGGTACCGTCCACCGGAATCATGGAGACCGGCAGGTCGTCGCCGTGACCGGCCAACATCGGTGCGGTCACCTCCTGCACGAACTTCGGCGCCTGCGGCGCAACCGCCGGCATCATGCCGTGCTTGGCGCTGATCTTGCTCGGCACCTTCACCTTGTGCAGGTGATCCAGAGAGGCGTCCACCGCCTTGAAGTTGAGCTCGACGATCTCCTGGCCCTTGCGCATGTAGGTCTTCTCGATCGCCGCCTTGATCTTGGCAATCGCCTCGTCGCGCGGCAGAACACCGGACAGGGCAAAGAAGCAGGTCTGCATGATGGTATTGATGCGACGTCCCATACCCGCGTTGCGCGCGACGGTGGAGGCGTCGATGACATAGAACTCGATATTCTTGTCGATGATCTGCTTTTGCACCGGCTCGGGCAGTTCATCCCACACCTTGTCCGGACCAACGGGTGAGTTGAGCAGGAACACCGCCCCGTCGGCCGCCTTGTCCAGCATCTCCACCTGGTCGATAAAGTTGGACTTGTGGCAGGCGATGAAGTTGGCCGAGGTGATGAGGTAGGGCGCGCGAATTTCATCGGGGCCGAAACGCAGGTGCGAGGTGGTTTGCGAACCGGCCTTCTTCGAGTCGTAAACGAAGTAACCCTGGCAGAAGAGATCGGTGCTCTCACCGATGATCTTGATCGAGTTCTTGTTGGCCGAGACGGTACCGTCCGATCCCAGACCGAAGAACATCGCGCGAGTGACGTTATCCGGCTCGATGTTGAAGCTCGGGTCGTAATCGATACTGGAGTGGGTCACGTCGTCATTGATACCAACAGTGAAGTGGTTCTTTGGCTTGTCGTCTGCCAGGTTATCGAACACGCCCTTGGCCATCGCCGGGGTGAACTCCTTGGAGGAGAGACCGTAACGGCCGCCGATCACCCGCGGCAGCTTGTCGATCAGACCGCTGTTAAGGCCCTCGGCCAGCGCGGTGATTACATCCTGATACAGCGGCTCGCCGGCGCTGCCCGGCTCCTTGGTACGGTCCAGCACGGCTATACGCTCGACGCTCTTCGGCAGCGCGGCGATCATATGCTCCATGCTGAAGGGACGGAACAGGCGCACGCTCATCACGCCGAGCTTGCGGCCTTCGGCATTCAGTTTATCGAGTGTCTCCTCGACCACCTGGTTGCCGGATCCCATCATCACGATGACATCGGTGGCATCTTCGTCACCGTAGTATTCGAACAGCTTGTACTGGCGACCAGTGAGCTTGGCCAGCTCGTCCATAGTCTCCTGCACAATAGCTGGAACCGCGTTGTAGAACGAGTTGGCGCTCTCACGGCCCTGGAAGTAAACATCCGGGTTCTGCGCGGTACCGCGGATAAACGGGTTATCCGGGTTCAACGCACGGTTGCGGTGGGCAAACACCAGCTCCTCGTCGATCATCGTGCGGATCTGCTCATCGGGGATGAGCTCGATTTTGTTGATCTCGTGCGAGGTACGGAAACCATCGAAGAAATTAATAAACGGCACACGGGCCTTCAGGGTCGCAGCGTGGGCGATCAGCGCCGAGTCGTGCGCCTCCTGCACCGAGTTGGAGGCGAGCATGGCAAAACCGGTCATGCGCGCCGCCATCACATCCTGGTGGTCACCGAAGATGGAGAGCGCCTGCGCAGCGATGGAGCGGGCCGCCACATGGAACACGCTGGAAGTCAGTTCACCGGCGATCTTGTACATGTTGGGCAGCATCAGCAGCAGGCCCTGCGAGGCGGTAAAGGTGGTGGTCAGGGCACCGGTCTGCAACGCACCGTGCGCGGTACCGGCGGCACCACCCTCGCTCTGCATTTCGATCACCTGCGGCACCTGGTCCCAGATATTCTTCACCCCCTGGGTCGCCCACAGATCGGAGAGCTCCGACATATCGGACGACGGGGTGATCGGGTAGATGGAACAGATGTCGCTCACCCGGTAGGCGATGTGGGCAACGGCGTTACCACCGTCGACGGTCACCAGTTTGTTCTGCTTCGCTTCACTCATAAAAAACCGTTCCTTAAAAAACTTGATCGCTACAGCACTGCGAATTCGTGGGAGCGACGCTCTGCGTCGCGATTATCAATACAATCGCGACGGGGACCATCGCTCCTACCGACTTAGCCCCCGGCGCTTTCCGGGATCATCTCGATGGCATGGCAGGGGCACTGTTCCATGCAGGTGCCGCAACCGGTGCAGAGGCTGTAGTCGTAGCGGTACTTCTTGCCCGGGCCGAGCTTGATGATCGCATCCTCAGGGCAGGAGCCGTAGCAGCCGTCGCACTCAAAGCAGTTACCGCAGGAGAGGCAGCGCTTGGCCTCGTAGACCGCATCCTTCTCGCTGATGCCCTGCAGGATCTCCTCGAACCCCCCCAGACGCTGAGACAGCGGCAGGTGCGGCTGTTCGGTCATGGGCGCCTCGGTGCGATACCACAGCTGCAGCTTCTCGTGATCCACAATAGGGTGCTTGGGATGAGGCTGGTAGGTCTCACCACGCAACCAGGCATCGATGTGGCGTGCCGCCTTCTTGCCGTGGCCGGTGGCGATAGTCACGGAGCGCTCGGAGGGGACCATATCGCCGCCGGCAAAGATACCGTCGGCACCGGTCATCATATTCTCGCCGACAACCACGGTACCGTCGGCCTTGAACTCGATACCGGAGACGCGACCGAGGAATCCGGTGTCGGTCTCCTGGCCCACCGCCATGATCAACGAATCGGCCTCGAGTTTTTCGAAGTTTCCGGTGGGACGCGGACGTCCATCCTCGCCCAGCTCCATGATCTCCACCTCGATGTGAGAGCCGTCGACTTCCTTGATAGTACGCAACCAGTTGATCTTCACGCCCTCTTCCAGCGCCTCGTCGGCCTCGAAATCGTGCGCCGCCATGTTGTCGCGGTCACGGCGATAGATGATCATCGCCTCGTCCACACCCATACGCTTGGCTACACGGGCGGCGTCCATCGCGGTGTTACCGCCACCATAGATGGCGACGCGGCGACCCAGCTTGACCTCTTCGCCGTTCTCTACGCTCTTGAGGAAGCTCACCGCATCCATCATGCCCTTGGCATCGCGGGCCGGGATATCGATCTTCTTGGACAGGTGCGCACCCACCGCAACGAATACCGCATCGAAGTTGCCAGCGGCCTTCTCGGCCATGATGTCATCCACACGGTGGTTAAGGTGAATCTTCACACCCATATCAACCACACGCTGGATCTCACGCTCCAACTCATCGCGCGGCATGCGATAGGCGGGAATACCAAAATGGATCATGCCGCCGGCCACCGGACCGGCCTCGAAGATCTCCACCTGGTGACCTGCGCGGGTCAGATGATAGGCGGCGGAAAGGCCACTGGGGCCACCACCGACGACCATCACCCGCTTGCCACCGGCGCGCGGCTTGAATTCCGGCTTCCAGCCCTGCTCCATCGCCATATCGCCAAGGAAACGCTCTACCGCGTGAATGCTCACCTCCTCATCGGTATAGGCGCGGTTACAGGCGGTCTCACAGGGGTGATAGCACACCCGGCCGTGAATAGCCGGAAAGGGATTGTTCTCGATAAGCTTCTGCCAGGCGGCGTGGTATTCACCCGCCTGA
>JBEPXU010000249.1:0-3661 GCA_041641735.1 Ectothiorhodospiraceae bacterium | reverse complement strand
AATCCTGCATCCGTACCGTAAATGCGCGGTATCGGCTACAGCACCCTCTGCAGAAAATTTTTCACCGGCACAGGTCGTCGGGTGTTGTGTTGGGCCAGCTGCGCCAGAAACAGTTCCCCCGCTGCCAGGGCATCGCTCAGTGCGTTGTGCAGCCGGTAACGGGGCAGACCGTAACGTTGGCGCAGTTCGGCCAGTCGCAGCTCCTGCGCCCGGTAGCTTACATTACGCCGCTCCAGGCTGCGCTTTGCCACCTCCTGGGTATCGATCACCGGCATCAGGAACGGTGTGCCGAGATAGCGTTCGCAGGCGCGGCCGAGAAACAGCATCTCGAAGCGAGCGTGATGAGCAATCAGCACCTTGCCCGCCAGCAGCGGTATCAATTCGGCCAGCACTTCCGGCAGCGCCTCGCCGGTGGCCGCCTCATCGTCGGTGATATGGTGAATCACCGCGCTCTTTTCCGGTATCGCACTTTGTGGGCGGATCAGCCGGTGCTGTGCGCTCTGCAGGTCCACCTCAAGCCCGCGGAGTTCAACCAGTCCGATGCTGAGGATCTCGTCCTGATCGGCATCGAGGCCCGTGGTCTCCAGGTCCAGGGCGACGAACTCCAGCTTACGGCAGTCGTCGCCGGGGTGCGGAAACGGGACCGCATAAAAATCGTGCATCGTGCCTGGCGACACTCTCTTCAGCAGGCGTTTGCGCCGAAAATTGAGGGGCAGCAACGATGCGAACATACCCTCAGGCGAACCTCGCTGTCTGGTAGCGCTGCTCCAGCGCCTCCTGCATGGTGCTGATGGCGGCAAAGGCGTCCTTCAGTTGGGCACGCTCGACGCTTGAGAGCGAATCGGGTCGGACGAAATTATCCATCGGCTCTCCGGCAAGGTGTTGTTCCACCTGGTGTCGTGCGCGCAGGGTGGCAATAAACTCCAACGCATGCAGCAGGTCATCCGCGCCGTTGTGACTCAGGGCGCCGGCCTGCTCGGCGGCAATCAGTCGTTCGCGGGTATTCAACTCCGGCAGCCCGGCGGAGAGGGCGAAGACCCGTGCCAGATCCACCACCGGGATAACCCCGCGGTGTTTAATATCCAGGCTATCGTCGTGCTCACCGTCATGCACCAGTACGAACTGGCGGAAGAAGCCCAGCGGCGGTCGATGCTTGAGGGCGTTGGCCGCCATGAAGGCAAGGAAGATGCGGTTGTCGCGACACTGCTGCAGTATCTCTTCGCGTAACGTTTGAAAGAGCGTCTCATCGCCGTGGAGTGGACGCATGTCAAAGAAGATGCTCGAGTGCATCAACGCCATCGGTTCCGGGCTGTTGATCCAGTGGTCGAAATAGTCGCGCCAACCGCCAAGTGGCTGACGCCACTTTGGGTTGGTCGCCATCACCTCACCGGGGCAGTACTCGAAACCGCAACGCGCGAGCCCGTCACTGACAAAACGGGCCAGCTTCTCGAACCAGGCGTCGTCTTCCGGTTTCATCGCATCGTCGATGAGCAGGGCGTTGTCCTGATCGGAGACAGTGGTCTGCTCGCGCCGTGCCTGGGATCCGCACACCAGCCAGGCATAGGGCACCGGCGGTTCGCCCAGCTGTGCCTCAGCCAGTTCCAGCAGGCGCTGGCTGATGGCGTCGGTGACGGCGGAGAGGGCCTGGGTCAGGTGATCGGCTATCATGCCATTGTCGATAAACTGCAGTTGAAGCTCCGGCAGTTGACGACTGGCTTCCACCAGCTCGTCGACACTCTGGCAGCGGCGGATGGTACCGGCCAGGGCGACGGTATTGAGGCTGTGCTGTTGCATGATGTCGCTGCTGGTGATGATGCCAAGCAGCTTGCCGTTGCGCTGTGCAATAGGCAGGTGGTGGATTTGGCGTCGGGTCATCTCCACCAGCGCATCGAAGGCGGCGTGGTCGGCGTGAAGGGTGAAAATGTCGGTCGTCATGATCGTGCTGACCGGCTCATCGACGGATACCCCCGCGGCGATGCAGCGCTGGCGCAGGTCCCGGTCGGTGACGATGCCGAGCAGTTCGTCGTTCTCCATCACCAGCAGCGAGGAGACGCGCTCTTTGCTCATGTGTTGTGCCGCTTCACGAATACTTTTGGACGGTTCGATGCTGATCGGTTCACGGCGTACCAGCGAACCGGCATCGAGGCCCATCAGGTTGCTCACATTACCCTGGCGCTGCTGCAATTGATTGACCGCCTGTTGTAGCCGCAGTCGTAGGCTCTGTTCAAAGTGGCTGTTGAACGCGTTGTAATGCTGTCGTAGTGACTGCAGCTCCTCGCAGGGAAGCAGATAGAGCAGGGTGTCCTCTACACACTTGCCGCTAAGGGTGACGATGTCACCGGTTTCCGGACAGTGGCCGGCGTGGAGTTCGCCTTCACCCAGCTTCTCCAGCAGCTCGCCCTTGCTGTTTCGAAACTCGATGGCACCGGTTCGAATCAGTGTCGCGGCCGGAGCTGTATCCGTTTCGGGAGGGTAGTCACTACCGCGGCGCAGATAGCGTACGGTTAGGCGTTTAGGCAGGGCGTCGAGCACCTCGGCCGGCAGCAGATCGAACGGGGGATGTCCGGCAAGGAATTCCCGAATCTCTATCAGTTCTGCGTTCATCGGTGCTCGTTCGGTTTTGGTTTGAATCGTATCACTCGGAAAGTTATTCGCCGTATTACGGCGTATCCTTTTTTACACCAGGTGAAAGATAACAGGTGAAAGGTCATAAGGGAGCTTTCCAAAAGAAGTTGCCCTTTAACCTCTTACCTTTTACCTCTTTGTTACGTTGAATGTCGCACTTTCATGCCATGCATTCCAGCGTGCCTTTTACTGCGGCCTATAAATAAAAAGGGTGGGGTGCTTGGGGACACCCCACCAAATGTGCCACGGGGAGGGAAACCCCGCCCTCTGGCGGGGTCCGGTGGCACTATGGACACTCTTTACTTAGTGGCCGGTGGCGGCACCTGCACCACGGGGAACACGAATGTCCTCGACCAGGTGCTGGATGTGCTCCGGCGGCTCTTCGGTGAACTTGGAAACGGCAAAGGCCACAGCAAAGTTCACAACGGCACCGATGGCACCGAAGGCATTTGGCGAGATGCCGAAGAACCAGTTGGCGCCCATGTCACCCAGGAAGTCGGTACCCGGGATGAACATGATGCCCTTGTGCTGGAACACGTAGAGCATGGTGACGCTGATACCGGCAACCATACCGGCGATGGCGGCAGTGGAGCCGATCTTCTTGCCGAAGATACCCATCATCAGTGCCGGGAAGATCGAGGCGGCAGCCAGACCGAAGGCGATGGCTACCGTACCGGCGGCGAAGCCGGGCGGATGCAGACCGAAGTAACCGGCAGCCAAAATAGCACCGACCATGGCGATACGCCCCGCCATCAGCTCGTTCTTCTCGGAGATATCGCGTGCGAATACACCCTTCATCAGGTCATGCGAGATGGCCGATGCGATGGCCAGCAGCAGACCGGCAGCGGTGGAGAGCGCCGCGGCGAGACCACCGGCGACGACCAGCGCGATGACCCAGTCGGGAAGCTTCGCGATCTCCGGGTTGGCCAGTACCATGATGTCACGGTCGACCTTAACCATCTCGTTGCCTTTCCAGCCGTACTCTTCGGCCTTGGCCTGCATCTCCGGGTTCTTGTCGTTGTAGTACTGGATGCGG
>JBEPXU010000248.1:0-3663 GCA_041641735.1 Ectothiorhodospiraceae bacterium | reverse complement strand
CCAGTTTTGGGCGGAGCCACTGCTTGTACTGCTGCAGGGACTTATCGTCCCCGGCAAAATAGTAGAGATAACGGACCCGGCTGCCGGGCCGGAGGATCGCTGCACGCGCCACATCGCTGCGATTGATCATCACCCTTGGGGCGAGACTGGCAATATTACCGCTACCACCCGGCTCAAAGGTCAGTACCCGGGTCACCTTAAGCGACAGACTGCCCAGTTCCAGACTGTCACCGACACCAATCCCCAGAAGTGGCAACAGACGCGCCTCAACCCACGCCTCGCCCGCAGCCGGCAGGGTGTTGGTCACATGCTCCTGACCGTAGGGGGCCATTGCCGTTCGCAGAGTACCCCGCAACGGGAAACCTTCTCGCACCGCCTTGATCCCCGCCAACTGGAAATTATCACCGGCCACCACTACCGACGGGAAAGTCAGTACCTCATTGTGCGCCAGCCCGAGTGAGTCGGCCTGTTTCAGCCAGGCACTGTCGATCTGCCTCGGCCCCGAGAGTTGCAGGTCTCCCCCCAGCAACTCCGAGGACTGGTTGACCATCGCCTGCTGCAGACGGTCGGTAAAGAAACTGATCGCCGTGGTCGCCGCCACCGCGATCACCAGTGCCGAGAGCAGGATACGCAGCTCGCCCGCCCGCCAGTCACGACGCAACAGCCGCCATGCAAGTCGAAAACGTGAGAGTCGATCAGGCCTCATCGGCCACCACCTCCCCACCGTCAAGACGGAGCTGTCGACTGCAGCGCACCGCCAGCTTTTCGTCGTGGGTCACCAGCACCAGCGTGGTGCCCTGTTCGGCATTGAGTTCAAACAACAGCTCATTGACCTTCTGCCCGGTGGCGGCATCCAGATTACCGGTCGGCTCATCGGCAAAGAGCACCGCCGGGCGCATGGCAAATGCACGGGCAATGGCTACCCGTTGCTGCTCCCCGCCTGAAAGCTGTCGCGGATAATGACTGAGTCGTGAGCCCAGCCCAACCCGCTCGAGCAGATGCGAGGCCTGCGTTTCGGCTCCCGCGACCCCTGCCAACTCAAGCGGCAGCATTACATTCTCCTGGGCCGTCAGACTGGGCAGCAGCTGGAAGGACTGAAAGA
This sequence comes from Ectothiorhodospiraceae bacterium, assembly GCA_041641735.1. GTDB lineage: Bacteria > Pseudomonadota > Gammaproteobacteria > Thiohalomonadales > Thiohalomonadaceae > JAPHTQ01. The sequence continues at coordinate 2,561 of JBEPXU010000248.1, read as the reverse complement.
CAAAACCGACATTCTCACCACGCAGGCGCGCCCGGCCATCCTCATCGAGATCGTTCAGGCACTCCCCCACCAGGTGTATCTGCCCACTCGAGGGAACATCCAGCCCCGCCAGCAGTCCCAGCAGTGTGGACTTACCGGAGCCGGAGACCCCCACCACAGCGACGCTATCACCCGCGCGGATATCGAAACTGACACCGCTGAGTATGGTCAGGTTACCGGCAGTGGTCATGACTTGCTTGCCCACGCCCTCAGCGGAGACAATAGGCGCGGAATCAGGATAATTACTCATGCGTAAATTTTTCGCCTCACTGTTTTTACTGCTCTCGCTGCCGGCCTGGGGGAATACCCTGGTGGTATTCGGCGACAGCCTGAGCGCCGGTTACGGTCTGGCCCCGGACCAGGGCTGGGTTACTCTGCTCAAAGACCGCCTGGAACGTAAAGGGTTCCATTATAAGGTGGTCAATGCCAGCATCAGCGGCGACACCAGTGCCGGGGGCGCGGCACGCATCGAAAAGACGCTATCAAAATACCAGCCGGATATCCTCATCCTCGAGCTGGGCGCGAACGACGGTTTGCGCGGACTCTCACTGCAAATGATGAAACGCAATCTCGGACTTATCATCCAAAAGGCCAGGGGGAGCGGTGCACAGGTGCTGCTGCTTGGTATGCAGATGCCGCCCAACTACGGCCCGCGCTATACCGAACGCTTCTCTTCGATATATAGGGAGCTGGCAGAGGAACACCAACTGCCCACGCCGCCTTTTTTATTGGAACAGGTCGCCCTCGACCCGACCATGATGCAGACGGACAACCTCCACCCCAATGCCAAGGGCCAGCCCAAGCTGCTCGATACGGTTTGGGATAAGCTGCATCCTCTACTCACAAACACCATGCCCCGATAGTGGGCATTTTTGCCCCAAAACGGAACATAGCACACGTAGTTTGCACAAAGATAAAACCCACGCTCAATGGTGGCTTCACCTGACATCAAGCACTTAGCGGCCTGGCCCGTATTTTGCTCCTTTATAGGCTGTTTACATACAGAGGGAGGAAATAACGTGTCGGAATTGAATCATCCAACGAGTATTAATCGTGATTACATCCGCCTGCTTCAGGTCATGCGACGCTTTATCAAGGAGGAGTTTGCCGTCACCGTCAGCATCAGCCAGGGGGACGCCATCGATCAGCTCCTTCACTACGCGGAGCAATCGCGTAACCAGGTCCTTCAGGAGATGGCCAAGGAGCTGCAGGAGTTCGCCCATCCGGAAGCCGCCGGCAGCGAGGAGAAATCTGAGAGTGAGGAACGCCCCAAGGGCAAGGTCCGCTACTACCGCGGCGCGGTGATTGCAGTTGAAGATGATGATGACAGTGAGGAACCGTCCTCAATGGCCGAAGCCCCTACTGAAAAGCAGAAGGCCCCCGCACCCAAGAAGATCTATCGGGGACGGGTTGTCGAGTAGGCTGTAACCAGGCTAGCTGGGTTTTCCCCACATAAATGTGTAAAAATTGGTACTAGGCCAATACGGAAGATGTGAATATAATGATAACCAGATTATCATTAATTCAAAGCATCGCTCATGGAATCGAAAACCGCACGCCTGACCGTCCTTATCGACCCGCACAAGAAGAAGGCCTTTGATCAGCTCTGCGCCGAGCAGGACCTCACCCCCTCCCAGGTGGTCCGTAAACTCATCCGCGATTACCTGTCAGAGCATGGAGTGGACTACCCGAGCAAAAACCGACCGGGCAATAAGTAACGCCTGACGGAGACTGCCGCCTTAACACCTCTTGGCTCCAGCCTAGTCAGATTCGACCTCCTTTAACAGCGTCCGGCAGCGCACCAGCGACTCCTCGCAACGCTGTGCATAATTTTCCCGGCCGACCAGCTCGAGAATTCCCGCCTTATCCAGTTTGCCCTTCACCCTCGCAGTGGCATCGCACAGCAAGACATTCACACCTCGCTGGTGCAGCTTCTCAATGACCTCTTCGAGGGTTTGCAGCCCGGTGATATCCATAAACGGCACCCGACGCAGATAGATCACGAGGATCTTCGGATCGGTATGGGTATGCACCAGTGCCCGCTCAAAGCTCTCCACCGCACCAAAGAAGAACGGTCCCTCGATAGCGTAGACCAGTACCCCCTCCGGCAACTCGCTTCCCTCCAGGGAGTTCTCCAGTCCCAGCTCCTGCCCGCTCACCTGCAACACCTCCACCGAGGCGGCCATGCGGCGGAGGAACTGAAGCATGGCCAGGATCACACCGATGTTCACCGCCACCACCAGGTCGGTAAACACCGTCAAGAAGAAGGTAATCAGCAGAATCGCCACATCCGCCCGCGGCGCACGACGCACCATGCGCACGAAATGCTTTAACTCGCTCATGTTATAGGCGACGACGAAAAGGATCGCCGCCAGTGCCGCCAACGGGATATTCGTCGCCAGCGGGGCCAGCACGACGATAATCAACACCAGGGTCAGGGCATGGGTGATACCCGCCAGCGGCCCGGTACCGCCATTGCGAATATTGGTGGCGGTCCGGGCAATCGCTCCGGTGGCGGCAAA
>JBEPXU010000247.1:0-3684 GCA_041641735.1 Ectothiorhodospiraceae bacterium | reverse complement strand
ATACGGTGCTCTTTATAATCGTTTTGACTGTCATGGGATGATGACTCCTACTCATCAACTCAAAATCATAGGCTGAGGCCGCGATGACTGCAATAGGACGAATACTCCCCCCGGTCTATTCCAGCATTTTCGCGCCATAATGCAGGAATTAATGAAACGGACGGCCCACTATGTGTATGATCCGACTATTGTCTCCGGTGTATGACACCTTTCTGACTACGCCGGTTCCCCAGCCGAGACCCGAAACTGGATAGATCGTATGAATAAGAAGTTGATCCGCATTGCCACCCGCGAAAGCCTGCTCGCCCTGTGGCAGGCCGAGTATGTCGCCACCGCCCTAAAGAACGCCCATCCCGGTGTCGAGGTTGAGCTGGTGAAGATGAAGTCCAAGGGCGACAAGATCCTGGACACCCCGCTGGCCAAGATTGGCGGCAAGGGGCTGTTCGTTAAGGAGCTTGAGGATGGCATGCTCAACGGCGATGCCGACATTGCCGTGCATTCGATGAAGGATGTGCCGATGGAGCTGCCCGAGGGGCTGCACCTGCCGGTGATCTGCCCGCGCGAGGACCCGCGCGACGCCTTCGTCTCCAACAACCACAACTCCCTGAGCGCCCTGCCGCAGGGATCTGTGGTCGGCACCTCCAGCCTGCGCCGCCAGGCCCAGCTGCTGGCGATGCGCCCGGATCTCGAGATTAAGTTCCTGCGTGGCAATGTGCAGACCCGCCTGCGCAAGCTCGATGACGGCGAATACGACGCCATCATTCTCGCCGGCGCCGGCCTCAAGCGCCTCAAACTCGATGAGCGCATCACCGAGCTGCTGGATGTCACCACCATGGTACCGGCCTGCGGTCAGGGCGCAGTGGGTATCGAGTGCCGCGAGGACGATGATGAACTCAATGTGATGCTCGCTGCCCTCAACGACTCCAAGACCTCTGCCCGGGTACGCACCGAGCGGGCGATGAACCGTCGCCTGGAGGGCGGCTGCCAGGTCCCCATCGCCGGTTATGCCGAACTGGACCACGGTGTCATCGTGATGCATGCCCTGGTGGCCAGCCCCGACGGCAAGGAGGTAGTCCACGGCAGTATCAGCGGCTACCCCGAGGCGGCCGAGGAGCTGGGTATCACCCTGGCCGAGGACCTGCTGGCCCGCGGTGCCGACACCATTCTCGCCGAGCTCTATGCCGAACAGGAGTAACCTGAACGGCATCGGCGTACTGGTTACCCGGCCGGCCCATCAGGCCGGCCCCCTCTGTGATCGCATTCTGGCCGCCGGTGGGCGGCCGGTGCGTTTTCCCCTCCTGACGATTCACGACACCTGTGATTCACCAGAGGTTGGTGAGCGCTTACAACGCCTCGCTGACTACTCCATCGTGATCTTCATCAGCCCCAATGCGGTGCACTTTGGCTTGGCCGCGTTCCGGCTCCACGGAGGGCTCCCTGCCGACACACTGCTTGCCGCCGTTGGTCGCGGGACCGCCCGCGAACTCGAACGTGCCACTGGTCGCGCCCCGGATATCGTCCCTGCGCACCATTTCGACAGTGAGGGCTTACTCTCATTACCGCCGTTGCAGGATGTGGCCGGAAAGCGCATTCTAATTGTACGTGGCAACGGGGGGCGGGAGCTTTTGGCCGACACCCTCAGGGAGCGTGGTGCCGGAGTCGATTATGCCGAGGTCTACCGACGCGAACCGTCCACTGCCGAGGTGGCAGAACCGGGCTGGCTGGACAACACTGATATTATTACAGTTACCAGTAGCGAGGCGCTGGAGAACCTGGTGGATCAGACTACCATGGCGCAACGAGCCACTCTTTTGGGTAAGCCGTTGGTGGTGGTTAGCGAGCGCACCGCGGCAAAGGCAGAAAAACTTGGCTTCAGGCTACCGGCAAGGATCGCGACACAAGCCAGTGACGAGGCAATCATGGACGCGGTCATCGCCTGGACCGCCGAAGCATTCAAGGTGGAATAACAACAAATGAGTGAAGAGAGCGAAACAGCGGAAGTCCAGGATACCCCGGAAACCCACGAACACGCCCCGCAAAAACAGACCTCCCGGGGCAACAGCTTCCTCCTTGTGGCGCTGGTTATCGTGGTTGTTCTCGGTGCCGGTTTCCTTTATCTGTTGCAACAACAGCAGGCGCAAAAAGCGAGCGTGGCCGAGCTTGAACACAGCATCGATAACCTGATCGGCGTGATTGAAAAGCGCCATCAGGAGCAGATCGAACGCTTTAAGACCGTCCCCGCCCACCAGCATCCGCAGATGGAGCAGGGAATCGAACAAAATGGCCGCCAGCTTGAAAAACTTCAGGCCCAGCTGTATGAGGTTCGCAACCGCGTCGGCAAGGAGCGTGGAGACTGGATAGTCGCCGAGGTCGAGTATCTGCTGCGCATTGCCCAGCACCGCCTCACACTGGAGCGCGACACCCACGGCGCCCTGGCGGCCCTTAATGCTGCTCGCAAGCGCCTTGAACTGCAAGATAACGTCAAATACGCAGCCGTTATTACCCAAATCGGGCAAGATGCCAACACACTGTCCTCGCTTGACCTGCCCGACCGTGAAGCGATGGCCAGCGAAATCACCGCGCTTGCCGCCGGTATCGACGGCATGCCCTTTAGCAACAAAACCGAACCACCGCAGGCTGAGGAGTCAAAACCGAGCCCGGACCGAAGCGAGGGGCCTGTTTTGGACGATAGCTGGAAGGCGATTTGGCAAAAGATTTGGCAGGATGTTCGCGGGCTGGTGACCATTCGCCGTGACGGTGAGGCAGAACGGCCGATGATGGTGCCGCAGGAGCGTTACTTCCTGCGCCAGAACCTGCAGCTTAAACTCGAATCGGCCCGTCTGGCCCTGCTCTCCGGCAACAACACCGCCTGGCATGACAGCCTCGCCGAGTCGGCCAACTGGTTGCGTCGTTATTTCGACAGCAACGACCTAACGGTAAGCACGGCTATCAACACTCTCGACCGCCTCGCCAGGGTCGAACTCAATCCGAGCCTGCCGGATCTCTCCGATAGCCGCCAGCTGCTGCAACAGGCTGAGATGCAGGGTACGCCGGATGCGGATACCAGGCCGACACCTGAACATTCAGCACCTGCCCCGACACAGGAAAAACCGGCGGCATCAGCGCAAGATAAGGAGAAGGACGATAAACCTGCGGCGCAGCCGATGCCTGAGCAGGGTGACGCCACAACTGCACCCGCGAAGAGCGATGGTGACAAGAACACGGAGCAGGAGGACACCGACGCTACGGCAACACCGGAACAGTCCGCGCCGCAACAGAATGAAGCCGCGGCCACTGACGACGCCCCGGAGAATACCAAAGAAAAGCCGTCTGCAACCCCGAGTGACGTCCCGCAACTGCCGCAGGGTGAGAAACGATGAGGTTCCTCTTCTACACACTGCTGGTACTCGGCGCCGTCATCGGCTTTACCCTGGTGGCCCAGCGCGATCCGGGCTATGTCCTGATCAATTATGCGGGCTGGTCGGTCGAAAGCAGCTTTAGCGTCCTGTTGCTGGTGCTGTTCGCCAGTTTGTTCGCCTTTCACTTCTCTCTGCGCCTGCTCTCCGGCACGCTACACCTGCCGCAGCGCATGGCCTACTGGCATCGCCACCGACGCGCCATCCGTTCCCGCCGCCTCACCAACCAGGGTTTGATCGCCCTGGCAGAGGGGAGCTGGAACCAGGC
>JBEPXU010000246.1:0-3692 GCA_041641735.1 Ectothiorhodospiraceae bacterium | reverse complement strand
CCAGTGCAGATAGCCCTTGAGACGATCAATCCGGTGCTGTGTCGCCGGGCTCTTGTTCTTCAGGCGCTTTTCAAGTTTATTGATACGCGCACGGACAATACGCTCATCGGCTGTCGCAAGAAAGTCCGGGCGGGGTGCAATCAGCATGTTGTGGAGACGGTTTTCGATCCTGTCGCGCTGCTCAATGCGCAGACTGATGCGCGAATCGAGTTTACGGAATTTCTCGTCTATCTCGGGAAGCAGCGGTTCATAATACGCTCTTCGGTGCGCAATAAGGTCCTCGTAGGAACCATAGTAAGATTCCCAGGAATCGAGCTTCTTTCTTAACTGCTCCAGATCGAGGTAATTCTGCAGCATTGACTGGAAGTCATGCGAGGCCATTAAATCCATCAGGTAGTAGGTCTCGGGGGTTTCAGGCAAATTACGCAGTCGAATCACCCAGTCCTTATTCTTTTTAATCTCTTCCCGCACCAACGCCTTAAGAAACTTCCCTTCCTTGATGCTCTTGATTGAGGCATCAAGTTTGTCCAGCTCACCGCTGATTGTCTCCAGTGCACTGCCATAAAGCAGCGCAGCCCGACCATACAGACCAAGCTTGCCATAGGCATACGGTGCTCCGATCATCGCCTCCTGCACGGAAGAATCGGTGTCATTGCGTTTGAGAAGAATGCTCCAGGGCACCAGTGCGCGGCGATAGTCTTCCTGCTTGACACGGGTCCAACCAAGTCCCAGAAGCGCACGGTTGGAAAATGGCCCTTCCAGGCGAACGCGTGAGAAATATTTTCTCGCCTCGACGACCTTGCCCATTTCCATCAATTTGGTTGCCAGGGCAAGGTTGGCTTTATCGCGAATCTCCGCAACGCCGGGGCGGTCTCCCTCGACCTGCCCTGCCTGTGCCAGTTTTTGGAAGGCCTCCTCTTCCTTGTCCTTGCCCTGTGCATATAACGCCACACCCAGGTTATACGAGGCAAAACCGGTGAATCGCTCCTCACCCTCGAGTGAGGAAAATATCTTGGCCGCGTCGGTAAATTTACCATTGGCCATATAGATCTGCGCCTTGAGAAAGGCCACATCGGTGACCAGCTTCTCGGCCACCTTACCTTCTATACGCTCGATGGTATGCAGGGCATTGATATTTTGTTCTTTCTGGAAGTAGATACGGGCCAGACGGTAGATCGCCTCATTGCGCACCTCAGGGGCCACATTCCCCTCAATCACCGCCTTGATCGCCCGGCCTGCACGACGATGCATGCGATAGTAGAGCTCAAAATCGCCGACATCGAACTCGGCTTCATTGATGTGGAAAGAGAGGGTGTCGAGCTGCGGCTCATCCACCCCATAATACTGCTTCAGCTCAGTATCCAGACGAGCGATCGCATCAAAGTAATCCCCCTGGTAGGCATAGTAGAGGGCCTCACCAAAGTAAGGATCTTTGAGTTCAGTCTGGTTGGACTCGGCCGCCGATACGGCATGCGTGGCAAGGGCAAGAACGACCGAGCAGAGAAATTTACCGCGCATGTGTTACCAGTCTTTGAAATCGATGCTTTCGGCTCCGCTGCCGGGGCCGGCCAGACTTATCTCGACAAGCCCCGGTCCTACGTCCTTTTTAAAGCGATAACTTTTCACTTTGCTGTAATCGTTACCCAATGCGGTTTTACCAATCACAGCCACCTTGATTTCATGATCTCCGGTACGGATATTGCCGGTATAGATACGCTGCATCCCGCCAGAGCGAAGGGCCTCCAACTCCTTGAAGGAGTAGATATGGTGGGTAACGGCCTTGCCATCGAGCTCGATTTCCACAGAATCCAGCCGAAACTCACTTCCAGACTCGAGGGAGACGAAGAGCGATACCTGCGTATTTGAGGGGTAAAGCAGCTTCTCTTCCAGCAGATTCAATTCGGTCGAGATCGCCAGAACATCCTTCTTGATGTCCTGAACCTGCTCATCGAGCCCCTTTATCTGCTCCTTGGAGACCTCCTCGGCAGCAGCAGAGGCGGCCGAAACCGTCAGTGTGATGAAAAGCAGTGCTTTGATAATTCGGTACATATCAATCATGACCCATACAAATTCCCGGTGATAATGAAACCACACTAATCACAGCCAATACCTTCGATTTGCGCACATTTTTAATGATTTACCCGACATAATTTGACCAATTTCTCAGAAAATGCCCGAACATAACAGAAAGTGTGACGCTATTCACAAAACCTGGGGGAGACACTTTCACGACACGGAAAATCATGAGGTTAGCCCGTACCGGCATAAGGACTGATGCGATTACAGCAACGCCCCTCTCAAAAAAGCCGTAGGATGAACAGGCATGGCGCATACCGGGCTAAAGCTTATGTTTATTTAGAAGCTCAAGCAATGCCTCTTCGTGCCACACATTCACCCCCAGTTTCTCTGCCTTGGCGAGTTTCGATCCGGCAGCCTCTCCGGCAACGACAACACTGGTCTTTTTGGAAACGCTGCCGCTGACCTTGGCACCCAATGCCTGGAGCTTTGTCTTGGCCTCATCACGGGACATGTTCTCAAGGGTTCCGGTCAGGACGAACGTCTGGCCGGATAGTGGCTGTTCTTCGGCAGTAGCAATCTCAACGTCTGGCCAATGGATACCCACCGCGAGAAGTTTATCGATCACCTCCCGGTTATGCGGCTGACGGAAAAAGGTATGAATGTGATGAGCGACGATCGGGCCGACATCATCGACCTCCAGGAGTTGGCCCTCCTCTGCCTGCTCGATCTTCGACAGCGAACCGAAGTGGTTGGTCAGCATGCGGGCCGTGCTCTCACCCACCTCACGAATACCAAGCGCGAAGAGGAAACGCTCCAAAGTGGTGGTACGGCTTTTATCCAGTGCCTCAACAAGATTGGCGGCCGACTTCTCCCCCATACGCTCAAGCCCGGCGATTTGCTCCTGACGGAGGGTATAAAGGTCCGCCACATCCTCGATTAACCCCGCATCAACCATCTGGTCAACCAGCTTGTCTCCCAGACCGTCGATATCCATCGCCTTGCGCGAGGCAAAATGTTTGATGGCATTCTTGCGCTGTGCGGAACAGAAGAGTCCACCGGAACAGCGCGGCACGGCATCACCTTCGTCACGCAATACATCCGAACCACACACCGGACAGTGGGTCGGTGTCTCGATCGGCTGGGTGTTATCGGGGCGCTTCGACTCCACGACACCCACTACCTCAGGGATGACATCGCCGGCACGGCGCACAATCACCGTATCACCGATGCGAACATCCTTACGGATGATCTCGTCCGGATTGTGCAGGGTCGCATTACTCACCATCACACCCCCGACATGTACTGGCTCCAGTCGCGCCACCGGCGTCAGCGCACCGGTACGGCCTACCTGCCACTCCACATCATTGAGGCGTGTCATCTCCTCCTGAGCGGGAAACTTGTGAGCAGTCGCCCAGCGCGGTGCACGGGAGACAAACCCCAACTCCTGCTGTTGGGCAAGATTATCAACCTTGTAGACCACCCCGTCGATTTCGTAGGGCAGACTCTCCCGACGTGCACCGATGTCATTGTAATACTCAAGACAGCCCTGCTTACCCCTGACCACACGAATCTCGGGGCAGACTCGCAGGCCCCACTCTTTAATTTTCTGCAAAATTGCGCTGTGAGTATCTGGCAGTTCCGCGCCTTCGGCGACACCGACACCGTAGCAATAC
>JBEPXU010000245.1:0-3694 GCA_041641735.1 Ectothiorhodospiraceae bacterium | reverse complement strand
GCGGAAACCGTGGTCGCGGCAAACCGCGTCGTCATCACGGTGGAAACCATTCCGGTAACAATCGCGGTTCAAACTAACCGTAACCGCAAGCAAGAAAACATCCATGGCCAAGAAACTGAAGAAGATCAAACCGGAAGAGAAGTGCAGCCTGTGCCATAACTCCAAGTGCTGCACCTACATCACCCAGCAACTCGACACCCCCCGCTCCATGGCGGAGTTCGACGTCTTGCTGTGGCAACTGTCGCACCAGAATGTGCAGGCCTACAAGGACGAGGACGGCTGGTTCCTTCTGATCAACACCCCATGCCTACACCTGCTGCCCGGCGGCGGCTGCGGTATCTACGAAACCCGACCGCAGATCTGCCGCGATCACTCCAACGACTATTGCGAGTACGACGCCCCGGCCGAGGACGGTTTCGACCTCTTCTTCGACGGCTACGACAGCCTGCTGGAGTACTGCCGCAAACGTTTCAAGGGCTGGGACAAGCGTTTCAAGAAAGAGAAAAAGAAGAAGAAAAAATAATTTTCTCGCCAAGGCGCAAAGTGCGCCAAGAAAAGAGTTTTATAACTTTGCGTTCTCTGCGCCTTGGCGAGACATTTTATGAAGCATGTCTAGACCGGCAGAATGTCACGGAAGGACTCAATCGCCTCGAATTCGCCTACATCACGCCGCGGCTGTTGCGTGTCAGGTTCGTACACCGCCAGTAACCACTTGATACCGTAGTCACGCGCCGAGCGCAGCACCGGCAAGCTGTCGTCTACCAGCAGGGTACGCTTCGGATCGTAGGGCTCGACCTCCTGCACATGCTCCCAGAACTTCGGGTCCTCCTTGGGCAGGCCGAAATCGTGCGAGACCACCATATGATCAAAGTGACCGCCCAGCTTGGTCTTCTCCATCTTCAGCTCCAGGCTTTTGACGTGGGCATTGGTCACCAGCAGAACGCGCTTGTCGTGCTCACGCACCGCATCGAGAAAATCGGTGACGAAGGGATGCACGGCAATGAGGTGATCCACCTCCTGCTTGAGTAGGGCGATGTCGAGATCCAGCTCCTCGGTCCAGTAGTCGATGCTGTACCAGTTGATGGTGCCGAGAATCGCCGTGTAGCGTTCCATCAGCGCCGCCTTGGCCTCATCCAGGCCGACGTCATGCTTTTCACTGTAGCGCCGCGGCACGTGCTCTAGCCAGAAGTAGGTATCGAAATTCAGATCGAGTAGTGTTCCGTCCATATCCAGAAACACCGTATCGATCTGCTGCCACTCCACCATCGCCACTCTCCCGTCTTCTCTTATCCCTGCGCCGGCTATGGGCTTGGGTGTGTTCGTTTTCCGTTCAGGGTATCATGCCCCCATCGGGCCGAGGGAATCACTCATATAATTACTATGCAGAATAAACCCACCATTCTTAACCGGCAAACGCTGGCGAAGACCCGTCTGTTCCAGATCGAGCAGCTGGATCTACGCTTTACCAATGGGGTGGAAACACGCTTCGAACGCCTGCTTGGCTCACCTCAGGGAGCCGTCCTAATCGTACCATTGCTCGATGACGACACCGTGTTAATGATTCGTGAATATGCCGCCGGTATTGACCGTTACGAGCTCACCCTGCCCAAGGGTCGCATCGAATCAGGCGAAGAACTGCTCACTGCCGCCAACCGCGAGATCATGGAAGAGGTGGGATATGGCTCGAACCAACTTCACCACCTGACTTCACTCAGCCTCGCACCGGGTTATGTTGGCCATTTCACCCACGTTGTCATCGCCCGCGACCTCTATCCCCAAAAAACGGAAGGGGATGAACCGGAGCCACTGGAGGTGGTACCGTGGCGCCTCAGCGAACTGCCACAGCTGTTACTGCGTGATGACTGCACGGAGGCGCGCAGTATTGCTGCCCTCTATATGACCCGGGAGTATCTGGACGATGCCTGACAAACCGGACGATCGCCACTGTGACCCGTGCCTGCTACTGACTCCGGCTCTGGAGATCGGCATCGAGGCCGGACGGGCGATCCTGGAGATCTATGAGGGCGGTTTTCATGTCGAATCCAAAGAAGACAATACCCCCCTGACCGAGGCTGATCTGGCGGCACACAACATTATTGAAAAGGGGCTGCGCGAATTAACCCCGGATATACCGGTCCTGACCGAAGAGTCCGCCTCCATACCCTTCGATGAGCGTCGGCAGTGGAAACGTTATTGGCTGGTCGACCCCCTCGACGGTACCCGCGAATTCATCCGCCGCAGTGGTGAATTTACCGTTAACATCGCCCTGGTTGAGGATAACGAGGCGGTACTGGGAATCATCTACGCCCCGGTGCTCGGCATCTACTACTATGCCTGCCGCGGCCAGGGTGCCTACAAGCGCGAGGCGACCAGTGAGCCCAAGCCGCTACAGGTTCGTCGCTGGGAAGGCGGAAAAGCAACCGTGGTCTGCAGCAGCGCCACCCATAGCGGGCAATACCTGCAAGGCCTGCTGGATAAGATTGGGGATTATGATGTGGTCTGCCTAGGCAGCGCACTCAAGTCCTGCCTGGTGGCGGAGGGTAAGGCCGATATCTACGCCCGCCTGGGTCCCACCTCCGAGTGGGATACCGCTGCGGCGCAGTGCATCGTCGAAGAAGCTGGGGGACAGATTACGGACACAGCAATGCAGCCCCTTCGCTACAACACCAAGGATTCACTGCTCAATCCACACTTTCTGGTTTTCGGGGAGACGGACCGGGACTGGTCTGATTATCTGTAAGGTTTAGTCGCGCTTGTCGTAGACGGCCATTACCGCCTTCAATTCTTCCAGTACCATGCGACGCTCCTCTTCCGAGAGGGTTTGCACCTGTGGTACGACGGCGCCGCTCTCCATCGCCGAAATAGTGGCTCGCACCGCATCACAACCACACTGGCAGAGAGTTTCGATGCAGTGGCTGACTTGTTCGGAATTGCCCATGTCGGTTTTGCCGTATCGTTGTGGAGAAGGCGGCAGCAACTGTTGCTATCCGTCATAAAAAGGGAGTTGGGCATATTACCGAGTCGCCAACGGCGACTCAAGCCTGTCCCGTTCGAACCAACAGACTGCCTTAGCCAGCCTCTTCCCGCAACGCACCGGAAAAACCGAGCCGCGCAGAAAGCCTTCGCCCCGCCTCTTTCACCAACGGGATCCACTCATCACGCCGCCGCTCGATGGGGGCGGAGATGGAAATCCCCGCCACCACACTCCCGTGACTGTCGCGCACCAAAACCCCGATACAGCCGACCCCCGACTCCGCCTCCTCGTTATCCAGGGCGTAGCCCGAGGCGGCATAGGCGAGAGAGATATCCACCAGCTTATCGACCTCGGTAATGGTGTTGTCGGTATAGGCGGGCAGTCCGGTGCGCTCGGCATAGGCGCGGCAACCCGGCTCACCGCCCTCCGCCAGCATCAGCTTACCCACGGCGGTAACATGCAACGGCGCATGGCTGCCGATCACCTGTTCAACACGCATGATGCGATTACTGGTGGCCCGCTCGACATAGATGATTTCATCCCCCTCGCGCTGGGTCAGATTGACCGTCTCACCGATTTCGTTGCGCAACCAGTCCATCACCGACCGCGCCTCCTTGCGCACATCAAGGTGTGCATGGACCCGAGCGCCGAGCTGTAACAGCCGTGCCCCCAGCAGATAGTGACCGGAATCATCCCGCTCCACATAGCCCTGCTCCATCA
>JBEPXU010000244.1:0-3706 GCA_041641735.1 Ectothiorhodospiraceae bacterium | reverse complement strand
GGGCACGCGCCAAGGACCTCCAGTGGCTCTTTACCAACCATAAGATCCCTCCACACAAAAACCAACATGTGCTCGACAGTTTTTTTGGCTTCGCCGAGGCACTGGGGATCAAACAGCGTGAATTGCGCTGGGATATCCCCATCCCGGAGTCGGCCCGACAGTATGCCGACAAGCAACTCCCGGCGGAGCCTTTCCTGGTTATCAGCCCCTGTTCCAGTATGGCCTACCGTAACTGGACCAGTGCCGGCTATGCCGCCGTGGCCGAGCATGCCATCAAAAAACATGGTCTCAGGGTGGTTCTGTGCGGCGGCCCAAGCCGCCTGGAGTGGCAATACGGGGCGGAGATCCACGGGCGGCTTGATGTAAATGGCTGCAGCCACGCCCTGACCAACCTCATCGGTAAAACCGATCTCAAGCAGTTGCTCGCCATACTGCAAAGGGCAGAGGCCGTACTCAGCCCCGATGCCGGCCCGGCCCACCTGGCCACCGCCGTGGGGACACCGGTGATCGGCCTGTACGCCTGCACCAACCCCGACCGGGCTCGTCCCTACCTGAGCGAAGAGTATGTGGTGAACCGCTACCCGGAGGCGATACAAGCAAAATACGGCAAACCGCCATCGGAGCTCCCCTGGGGAACTCGGGTCCGGGACGCCGGGACCATGGAACGGATTAGCGTTAGCGAGGTCACAGCAATGGTCGACAAACTCATGCAAAATACCCCAAGCCCTAACCGATAGCCTGAACCATGCTCACCTACCTTCGCCTCTATCTGCTCCCCCTCATACTGCTGCTGGGTGTAGCCCTGCTGGAAAAGGGAATCTTCGCCTATTACCACAATAGTCACTTCAGCGAGCTTGGTCTTGCTCAAATCATCACGGCCATTCTTTGGGGCATCAAATTCGATCTGGCTATCGCTGGCGCCTTCGCATTTATTGCCTTCCTTATCGCCTACCTGGTGCACCGCCTGCTACGCCGGAATTTTCTCCGAGCACTGCAACTGACCAGCTTTCTGGCCGCCGCCACCCTGCTGGTATTACACGGTTCGGACCTGCTCTACTACAGCGAAGCGGGCCGACACCTAGGCTATGAGCTGAAAGAGGGATTTAACTCCGGGGGTGACCTGGCCACCGCTGCACTGCAGACCTACACCCTGCCGGTTGCCCTGCAGTTGTTACTGCTACTCCCGCTCTACTTTCTCAATCGCGGGTTATTCCGCTTGGCCAGCAGATTTGAAACGTCAGGCTCTCACCTGCTTGCTGCAGAACTGGCGTTACTGATAACCCTTTTGCTGAGTGCCGTGATGGTTCGGGGTGGATTGGGCTCCGTCCCACTTGAACCCCTACATGCCCAGGAAATTCGCGATACACAGCGGGCTACCCTGGCATTAAATGGGGTCTATAATGCCGTTTTCTCGTCCATCACCCCCTACTCTATTAGCCCTGTCTTCTCCACTCCCCCTGGAGAGGAAGATTTGGCTCAGGTCCGACAAATGCTTCCGGCAGAGCAACCTGCACGACAAGGTGAAGCGCATCACTACAATGTCGTCATACTTCTGCTGGAGAGCTGGTCCGGTGCCTTCATGCAACCCTATGGTTATGACCGACAAACCACCCCTTACTTCGATGAGCTACGTCAGCAGTCTCTAACCACACTTGCAATGATGGCGGGCGGTCACCGTACCACAGAGGGAATATTCGCCAGCATGTGCTCCTGGCAAAACCCCCTCGGCCAGACCGTGGCGCAGAGTCAACTGCAAAACTACTCCTACTACTGCCTGCCTGAAATACTCCACCAGAACGGCTACTACACCGCTTTTTTCCAGGGCACCCTGAAAAACACCAGTGGCACAGGCGCCTTCGCCCAGTCGCTTGGCTTCAGGTACAGCTACGGTAAAAAAGACGTCCCCGACCACAAGTACCCGCATAACAGCTGGGGTCTACAGGATCCGGACCTCTACCGCTTCGTACTACAGAAGCTCAAAAAGATGCCGCAACCTTTCTTTGTTGGCATCAACACCAACTCAACGCACTCATCGGAACTACCGCCTGGGCTTAAGCCTGCTTTCGAAGGCGACGATCACGACACTGTCTATAGCAACATGCTTCACTTCTCCGATGAATCCCTGAAGAAGTTCATGCATGAAGTGGAACAGGACCCGGCATTCAAAGACACCATCTTCATAATGGTGGCAGACCATGCCGGTCCCTCGCTTGGGAATAGTAATATTAATAAGTACCTGATTCCCTTCCTCGTCTATGCCCCGGGTGTCATCGAACCCCAACAGCGAGATATCGTCAGCAGCCAGCGGGATATCGCTCCAACTCTGCTGGATATCCTGGGCCTTCCGGCCAGTCCAGACTTCAGCGGCGTGTCGCTGCTTGATGAGGCCTCGAAGCCCTATGCCGACTATTACCATCAGGGGCATCTAGGCTGGGTTGAAGGGACGGCAGGGGTTGAGTTCATGCTGGGGGATAAGGAAAAAGCAGAGTGCTATACATTTAAGCCAACCCCTTTCAGGCGGGAAAAGCATGTATGCACAGAGCAAGACATACAACTGCGCCGCCGAGCGACAGCATTTACCCACCTAAGTCAGTCATTGCTGTTCAATGGGGATATCGGGAAGTTCCGTTCGCTGATTGGCATGCGCTGATATCCAATCTGTTAGCCGCGCATTGTATGGTACTATATAAGGAATTTCGCCACGACAAATAAACTGTCTGTAAGACCCATAGCTACTATATGAATCGAATACATATTGTTGGTGTTGCCTCACGCACAGGTACCACCCTGATGGCCGAGCTGGTTAACACTTGCTTCCATATCGATGGGTACGCCTCTCACGAGCTGAGCATCTTCCGTCGCCCGGATAGAGATGTCGATCTGCTGGTGACCAAATGCCCCACAGAGGCAGAGGATGTCATCCCGGCACTTGAGCATGACCCGAACCTCTGGGTCATCTGTATGATGCGAGATCCGCGTGATGTGGTTGTCAGCCGACATGGGAAGCGTCCGGATATCTACTGGACCAACCTGCGGCTTTGGAAACAGGCCGTAGATGCCGCGGTCGAAGAAAGTAAGCGAAATCCCCGCTACGTCCTGGTCAGGTATGAAGATCTGGTCCAGAAGCCGGATGAGACCCAGGAATACCTCGAAGAGCGTATACCGTTATTGAAGCGTAAGGTCGAGTTCTCGCGCTTTCATGAGGTCGCAAAACCATCCAAGGACTCCGTCGATGCGATGCGCGGTGTACGCCCGATCTCAAGCAAGAGCGTCGGCTCCTGGCGCAACCACAAGGCCAGGCTGAAGGCCCAAATCGAGTTACATGGCGGTATAGATGATTACCTGAGCACACTCGGCTATGAGAGCGACGATTCGTGGAAGAGTGAACTGGATGGCGTTGAGGCGGAAAACGTTGGCACCTTCAAGCCGGAGTTCGACGATTCAACCCTGCGCGAGCGACTGCGGAAACGTTTCAAGCTTTTATCACGCCTGATTCGCTACCGTCTTGGAATCACACGTAAAGCTGAGATAGAGGTCAGCAGCAGGCTCTGATCACAACAGAAGGGACAGGCGAGCTGACTGCTCCGACGATTAAGGAATAGAGTAAACATGCACCTAAGAAAACGTATTTTGGTTACAGGCGGCGCCGGCTTTCTCGGGTCACACCTCTGCGAGCGCTTGCTCAATGATGGGCACGATGTCATCT
>JBEPXU010000243.1:0-3709 GCA_041641735.1 Ectothiorhodospiraceae bacterium | reverse complement strand
GAGCATGGAACGGTCAAAGACACGTCCTTCGCTAAAACCTATACGCTTTAGATTATCCATTAACTGGTCGCTGGGAATATCGGAGTTCCCCTCGATCTCGATACTCGCAATTGCCGGACGTTCTGCCAGAAAAACAATGAGTGTATTGTTTTCACGTTCCAGCACAACATCCCGAAAAAATCCCGTTTTGAACAGGGCATGGACGATCGCATCCGACGCTTCATCATCCAGAGTATCGCCCTTTTTTATCGGCAGATAGTTATAAACGGTTCCGAGCGAAATCCGTTGCAATCCCTCAACCTGGATATCATTGACGACAAAGGAGTCGACAGCAAAGGAGACAGTACTCCAGGCAAAACAGAGAGCCAGAATAAAGTGACGCATCAGGGGCATAAAATCTCGCATGGTTATTGTTAGTTCGCAGCCAAACGCGCCAAATCATTGTAAACTGCCACCACCATCAACATGAGGATGAGGACCAAGCCGATACGCTGCCCAATCATCTCCATGTCCTCCGATAGTGGCTTTCTGCGTATCCCCTCGATAGCAAAATAGAGCAAGTGACCACCATCCAGCACGGGAATGGGAAGCAAGTTCAACACGCCCAGACTGACACTGATCAAGCCCAGGAATTTCAGGAACTGACTCAAACCGGCAGCCGCTGATTTCTTGGCATACTGGGCAATACCGATAGGACCACTGAGATTCTCAACCGAGGCGCGGCCAACAATCATCTCACCAATCATCTTGAGCGTCAGTGCACTCATATCCCATGTGCGCTCAAGCGCCGCAACCAGCCCCTCCCCGGCCCCGTACTGCATCGTGGTGCGCAGCGGTTCATAGAGTGACGGTTTTATCTCCGCTGCGGCCCCGATTTTGCCAATAGTCCCGTCCGGCCCTTCCACAGGTTCCGGACGAATCTCAAGCATCTTCTCCTGACCATTACGCAGAATGACCATGTCCATAAGCTGATCGGGATGGTCCGAGACGATCTCTACAAGTTCCCGCCAGTCACCCACTTTTTGTCCCGCGGCAACCAACACCTTATCCCCAGACTGGAGCCCTGCCTTTTCAGCCACAGAACCTGACTGAACCTCGCTGATACGTGGCTCGATAGACGGTTGATAGGAGCTAAGACCAAGCTGTTTAAACAGTTCCCTGGGCTTGCTATTGATATTCACATCGTCAAAGCGCAACTGCTTCTCCAGTGTGAGTCCGCCGTCAAACACTGTCAGCTTAACGTCTTCTTTTAACATCATTTTCGGCATCACTGCCTCAATGACGGACTGCCAGGTAGGCGACGCCTTACCGTCGACAGAGAGAATCTCCTGGCCTGCGCGCAGGCCGGATTCATAGGCAATCGTCCCCGGTTCAATCTCACCCAGCATCGGCTTCATACCAGTGATGCCAAGAACAAACATCAGCCAGTAGGCAACAATGGCAAAAATGAAATTAAACAGGGGGCCGGCAACAACAATGGCACTGCGCTTCAATACCGACTGCCTGTTGAAGGCACGGTGCAACTCCTCCTCGGGCACCTCACCTTCTCTTTCGTCCAGCATCTTTACATAGCCACCCAGCGGTATGGTGGCGATGGTATATTCCGTCTGATCGGTACCATAACGACGTTGCCACAGCGGCTTGCCAAAGCCGATGGAGTAGCGCAGTACCTTTACCCCGCACCATCGCGCAACCAGGAAGTGTCCCAGCTCATGCACCGCGATGAGCAGACTCAGTGCAACCAGCAGGGAGAGAATCGTCAACAGCACATCAATCATTTACTTACTGACTCCTGCCACCACCTCCGCTGCAACAGTCCGCGCTGCAGCATCGTCGGCAAAAATAGTATCCAGTGAAGTGGCCGGCTTGACCGACATACTCTCCAGGGTTTTCTCGATAACATCGGCAATGGCGGTAAACCCAATCTGTTCATTCAAAAAGGCTTCGACAGCAATTTCATTGGCTGCGTTCAATATTGTCGGTGCGGTACCGCCGGTTTCCATCGCTTCCATCGACAGACGCAGACAGGGAAAGCGTGCAAGATCCGGCTCCTCAAAGTCGAGCCTGGCGACGCTGAACATATCCAGGCTGGGAACACCGGACTCCATTCTCTCGGGCCAAGCCATGGCATGGGCAATGGGCGTGCGCATATCCGGATTGCCCATCTGGGCCAATACCGAACCATCGGCATATTCCACCATTGAATGGATAACGCTTTGGGGATGCAGAACAACCTGAATATCCGCCGGGCTGGTATCGAACAACCAGCAGGCCTCGATCACCTCGAGTCCCTTGTTCATCATGGTGGCCGAATCAACGGAAATCTTCCTGCCCATCGACCAGTTCGGGTGCGCGACGGCCTGCTCAGGCGTGACCCCGACAAGCTCCTCAACCGGTGTGGTTCTAAATGGACCACCGGAGGCAGTTAACAGAATACGACGAACGCCAACCTGAGACAGGCCCTGAGAGAAATTTCCGGGCATACACTGGAAAATAGCATTGTGCTCACTGTCGATGGGAAGAAGCTCGGCACCGTGCTTGCGAACCTCATCCATGAACACCTGCCCCGACATCACCAGTGCTTCCTTGTTAGCCAAAAGCACACGTTTACCCTGGCGAGCAGCAGCCAGGGTTGGCGGCAAACCGGCGGCACCGACAATCGCCGCCATCACATAATCCACAGACTCCAGGGCAGCAACGAGTTCCAACCCCTCGGCACCAGACATCACCTCGGTATCGGAACCGGCTCTTTTCAGTTCCTGATGCAACTGCTCAGCCGCCGTCTCATCCACCATCACCGCATAGCGCGGCCGATGCTCCAGACACTGCTGCAACAGCCGCTCAACCTGGCGATTAGCCGTCAGGGCAACGACACGATACCGTTCCGGGTGACGGCCGATCACATCGAGTGTACTGACACCGATAGAACCGGTCGCACCGAGAACACAGACGCCTTTTATCGACTCAGCCATATCATTCCCAGGGTAAATACCGGTGCAGCAGCGGTAAGGCTATCGATACGATCCAACACACCGCCATGTCCCGGTAGAAGACCACCGCTATCTTTCACATCGGCGATACGTTTGAACAGACTTTCGGCCAAATCACCCAACACAGAGATGGCGACGGTCACGGCCACCAGCACAAGGAATGGCACAAACTGTCCTGCAGGCTCCAGCCAGTATGTCGCCCCTACAGCGACGAGCAGAGCCAAAGCCATGCCTCCGAGGACGCCTTCCCAGGTCTTGCCCGGACTGACCCTGGCGGCCAGTTTGTGTTTACCGAAGGCACGCCCGGCGAAGTAGGCACCCGTATCCGCGCCCCATATAAGCAGGAACAACAGGATCACGTAACCCGGACCATATTCGCGATGCAACACGACCAGCGCTGCCCAGGCAGGCAGCAGGATCATCGCCCCTGCTACACCGCGTGTTGCCGCTGAACGCCACATAGCGGCGCTGTTCGGATAACTCAAGACCGTCATCAAGGCCAGGCTCCACCACACCACCGCAACAACGAGTATCGTCAATGGCCAGTTTTCATGCTGCCCCAGTAGCTGGAAGATGCCGTACATCATGGCGGCCAGTGCGACCACATAGATCGCCCGCCCCGGGCTTTTGTGCAGACCGCTAAGCTGTGTCCACTCCCAGGCACCCAGCGAAAAAATTATCGCCATGACCAGGGCAAACAGGGAGGAAGGCAGTGACCA